>JARXAV010000263.1 GCA_029865665.1 Flectobacillus sp.
GTCCATTGGATTTCACGAATAATAGACTCATTTAAAGGGGCTTGTACTTCGGCAGGAAGTACGCCCCACGTATAGGTTTCTATTTCTAAATGATTGGTAAAGCCAGCATTCCGATGAATTGCTAAGGTGTTTACAATATCCTTTTGGGTTGAATCTAGCAAACCGTAGGTTTCTAAAAACAAAGGAACATGAAAATGCACTCGCCATTCTTGATACGTATTTTCTTGAAACGCATCAATCGCCAAGCCCAAGTCTGCAAATTTTTCAAAACCTCCGTCTTTCCGTAACGCCACTACCTGATGCAAATAACTAGGTTCGTTATAGGCGGAAATTGCTTTTAATTTCGCTTGTTCGTCTTGGCTAAAATCTACTTTAATTGCCGAACTAATTTGAATTTTACCTACCTTAATTCCTTCTTCTCTCAGGCGGTTTACAGCCGTTTGAGGGTCTTCAAAACTTACGGCAAAATGGCAAATATCATAACACAATTGAATATGCGTTGTGATAATTTCTAAGGCTTCGTCTGCTTCAATTCCTTGAAGAGCAAAGTGTTGAATCGCTGCGGGTCTTAGTACGTTAACATACCATTCGATAAAATCCGTTCCATTGTCAAAAATACCATCTGGTTCGGGTTCAATATCTAGGTGTAAGATTTTTCCTGTTGTTGCACGAATCGCCACCAACTCATCCACTACTTTGAGGATATTGTTGGTTGATATAGCAATGGCTTCTTGCAAACTTTCGGGCGAATCCCACCAAAAGCGATACGATAGGGGAGAGGTTGAAATGCCTCCTTCTACTAACTCTTCTGGAAGTAGTTTTGCAAGTAAGTGAAACAATCGAATGGTATAAGATAGTCGTTCCTCGGTTGTCCAGTCGGGGGCGTGTACTTGGTCTTTTACAACGGTATCGTGGAAGCCTCCATAAGGGAATCCATTCATCGTAAATACATAACAATTGGTAGCCTGAAGCCATTGTTGAAAGGCTGAAAATACGCTTTCATCACCCAAATCAATACTTGCTTGATTAGCAAGGCGAAGGCCAATTCCAAAGTGGCTGTCTGGGCAAACAGCTTGTTTAATACTAGGAATGTTTTCTTGTAAAATAGAAAAATGCTGTTGCCATTCTTCGCCTGAATGAATGTTACTGCAATAGGTCAACTGTCCGAAAGAATGTTGCATACAATTTGAATTAAGGGAATAAAGATGCAAAATAAGGGATTCTTTGGCTGAAACAAATGATTACCTCAACTGTTCTGCTCTGTCATGATAACGTTCCCGATAACGATTGCATTGAAATATACAAAGTAATATTTGTATATTTATATTATATATTTCTATTTTGGTATTGGATAATTTTTTCATTATAAACTAGTAATTTTCTTATGTATAGGCCACTTAAAGCTTCCAGTGACGAAGAACTGCTACTTCTTTTAGTAGAAGATAGTGAGGTAGCGTTTGAAGAAATTTACAGACGTTATTTTCAGAAATTATATAGTCAAGCTAAACGCCGTTTGTATGATTTGCAACAAACGGAAGACATTGTGCATGATTTATTTTTGAACTTGTGGGTAAATCGTCATAAAGTTAAAATCGAATCGCTTCCCAATTATTTGATGCGTAGTATCAAATATCGAGTATTAGATGAATTAGATCATCAAACAGTGAAGCAAAATTTTCTGGATTATCAATCGTTTACGCCTCCCGTTTCTAACGTTACCGAAGAACATATTTTGTATTCGGATGCGATGAATTTATTTCAAGAAAATCTCGTGTATTTACCCGAAAAATGCAGAGAAGTATTTATCTTGAGTAGAAGTGGTCTTTCTCAGAAGGAAATCGCCCTTCAATTAGGTATTTCTGAAAATACCGTAGAAAATCATATTGCCAAAGCATTACGTTTATTAAAGTCCCGCATGGCTGAATATATTAGCCCTAACGCCTTATTCCCCCTCATCCTCTTTCTTTTTCAAAAATAATTTCAAAAATAATCACATTCTAGTAGTGGAAACCTATTTGCCAACCGACATCTTGTATGTGGGGTAAATGGTATTTTACGGATAATAAATATTAACATATATGAGCCTCAATGAGTTAAGAAGCGATGATGATATAATTAAATCGCTCAAAGAAAAATATACTCCCGATGAATTAGAAAAATTATTGAAGTGGTACAATGCTTTTGATGATAGTTTGACTGAATCGGAGGACGAATTGGCTAACGTAGAAGAAAAAGTTTGGGACCGTCTTCAATCCTATAATGACGACTTAAACAAAGAGGAGGAGTACGAAGAATCACAGGAGTTTATGATTCCTTGGAAATCTTGGTCGCTAATAGGTTTAGCCGCCACCATGCTATTAGTTGCTGGTTTATGGTTTTTGGGTGAAAAAAATGAGATACGTAGCAAAAACGAAATTGTTACGCTTCAGGAGGTTGCTCCTGCTGAACAAGTTCAATGGACTACGTTCAAAAATACAGAAAAGTCAATTTATGAATTGGCTTTACCCGATGGAAGTAAAGTATGGTTGAATCCTGCGACAACGATTTCATACAAGATTACCAAGAATGCTCCTACTAGAGATATTTATTTGGATGGAGAAGCCTTTTTTGACGTAAAACCGAATAAAGATCAACCTTTTCATGTCAAAAATAAAGGCTTAAATGTAGTGGTGCTTGGTACTAGTTTTAACGTAGTTGCTTCTGCCCAAAAAGACAAGTATGAAGTTTCAGTAGTAACAGGCAAAGTGCGAGTGAATTATCAAGACCCAAATCACAGCGACCGAGTAAATCAGGTAATTATTACGCCACAGCAGCAGGTAGTTATCAAGAAAGAAGAGAATACCGTAGTTACGCATGATTTTGCGGTAGAGAAAGTTGTTCATCATCAATTATGGGAACCCATCACCATTGATTTTGACGAAGTTAGTTTAGATAAAGTATTAAGCAAGTTGGAAGCAGAGTATGGCGTAACCATCCGAACACCCAATGCAACGATTCGTAAATGTACCTTGTTTGCCAATTTTAACAACCAACGTTTACCTGTCATGTTAGACATAATCTGTAGTTCATTAGGTGCAAATTACCAGATTGACGGCAATGAAATTACCATTATGGGTGAAGGATGTATGTAAAATGAATCATTATTTTAGGAAGAATACCCAAGTTTACTACCAATTTATATAACAAAAAGAGCTGAAGTGTTACCAGCACTTCAGCTCGAAATTACCCCAATCAATTTCCGAGTGATTTTTATGAGTAATTGTAGATTTCAAAAACAAAATCGTACAAAGCAAATTTATGGAAAAACAATTTATTAAGACAACATTTTTCAAAATCATGAAGATAACTGTCCTACAGTTTGCATTCGCAATAGCCTTCATGGTGACATCTTATGCCAAAGATGCCCACGCTCAAGAAGTTCTTAGCAAGACTGTAACTATTTCGGTTAAAAACACCAATATCAAAGGAGTTCTGAAAGAATTACAACGTGAATCGGGTGTACCTTTTGTTTTTAGCTCAAAGAATAATATTTCTCAAGCTTCTAATTTAAGTTTAGTAGCGACCAACGAAAGCCTTCAGAATGTACTGAGCCGCTTTTTAACGCCTTTAAATTTGGGCTATAAAGTTGTTCATAATTCGATTGTGCTGACTCCTACCTTGAATTTTGAAGAGAGAAAGGAAATTCCCAGTACAACAATTATCGAAAGCGAAACCGTTAAAGCAGTCATCGACAATCCTGTCAAGGGTAAAGTCGTGGATGCAGAAACTTCTGAGCCTCTTCCTGGGGTAACGGTAAAAATTAAAGGCTCTCCAAAGGGAACTACTACCGATGGCAAAGGAAATTACTCACTAAACGTTCCGAAAGGTGCAATTCTAGTTTTCTCTTTTGTAGGGATGAAAAGCCAAGAAATTGCTGTGGATGGAAAAACAGAAGTGAATGTTTCGTTAGCTTCTGATAACAGCGTTTTAGAAGAGGTTTCTGTGGTAAGTGATGGTTATGGCGTAGTAAAGAAAACAGATATGACAGGTTCGGTGGTAAGTATGTCTGCTCGTGACCTAAAAAATATTCCTATTACGAGTGCCGCACAAGCAATGGCTGGTCGTATGGCTGGGGTAAGTGTACAAACTACCGATGGTTCTCCTGACGCAGACGTAGTAATTCGTGTACGTGGAGGCGGGTCTGTAACGCAAGATAACTCTCCTTTGTATGTAGTGGATGGTTTTATTGTGAGTAGCATTAGAGATGTAGCTCCGACTGATATTGAGTCAATCAACGTATTGAAAGATGCAGCAGCAACGGCTATCTATGGAGCTCAGGCTGCTAATGGTGTAATCGTTATTACTACTAAAAAACCAAAAGCAGGCAAGACTTCGGTATCATATAATGGCTTTATTCAATTCAAAACACTTCCTACGGATAGAAAGTATAAGGTCTTATCTCCTTATGAATATGTGTCGGCTAACTATGAATTAGCAAAGTTGAGTTCAGTGAGTGCGTTGAGATCTTTTGAAAAGTTTTATGGTAAGTACGATGATTTAGATTTATACAAAAATAAGAAAGGAACAGACTGGCAAGACGAACTGTTTGGCTCTCCACGAATTTCGCAGCAACATAATATTAGTATAGGCGGAGGTAGTGAGACAACCATGTATAATGTTAGTGTAACCAATAATACCGATCAAGGGTTATTGACGGGTAATGCCTACACTCGTAACATCATTAACTTCAAATTGAATCATAAATTAACGAATAATCTGAAATTTGATGCCAACGCTCGTATTACGAGTACGGAGGTAAATGGAGCAGGTACGGCTGGTGCTCAATTAAACATCAAAGAGGCAGTACAAACTCGCCCAACAAATGGTATTGCAGATGAATTAGATATTGATTTAACAAATCCTGATTCTGACGATGACTATACTTCGTTTTTAACAGCCTTGACAAGCCCAACAAAGTTGTTAGAACAAGATTGGCGTAAAAGAAATACGAATGACTATATTTTAAGTGCGGGTTTGACATGGACAATTATTAAAAATTTAGATTTCAAAACGACTTTAACAGGAAGTAAAACCTATGACAAAACCCTACGTTTTTATGGCCCACTAACAGGAGAATCATTCAATAACGGAGGTAGTTTGCCAATTGGTGTTATTAATACAACTGAGACAAACTCGGTTCGTTTATTGAATACGATTGGATATATTTTACCTTCTAAAACAAAGCATAAATTAGATATCTTGTTAGGTCAAGAAACGTATTCAATCACAGGGGCTTCAAGTATGTTGCGTGCTGAAGATTTTCGTGCTTCAATTACCCCAGAAGCTTTGTTTGCGAATGTGGCTTTAGGAAGAGCGGATCAAATTAGTTCAGCAGATGCTACTCCAATGAACAGACTCTCTGGATTTGGTCGTTTTAACTACCAGTTCAAAGACCGTTACTTAGCAACTTTTACGTTCCGTGCAGATGCTTCTAGTAAATTTCAAGGAGATAATAAAGTTGGATACTTTCCAGCGGTTGCGTTGGGATGGAAGTTGTCTGAAGAAAAAATATTCAAACGTATTAAAGCAATTGATGAGTTAAAGTTAAGAGTAAGTTATGGTGCAACAGGTAATGACCGTATTGATGCTACTGCAACTTCTAATTTGTTATCGCCAACAACTTTACGTGGACCTGGTTTCGGTAATACGTTTAATACCTATTACACACCTGCAAGTACAACCTTGGCGAATCCGAATTTGAAATGGGAAACGACTATTAATAAAAATATTGGACTTGATTTTGGCTTGTTTAAGCAGCGTTTAACAGGTAGTATTGATTTGTATGACAACACAACCAAAGATTTATTATTGAAATCGGCTATTTCAACAAGTTCTGGTTTTACAGAACAATGGAACAACATTGGTAGTACTTCTAATAGAGGAGCGGAACTATCTTTGAATGCCTACTTGATTGATAATGATGACTTTACATTATCTGCTAATTTCAATGTCGGTAAAAATGTTACTAAAATCATTGCTCTTGATGGTACAAACTCACGCTTTGCACAATCAAACTGGGCAAGTACTGACTTAAAAGAGCGAGACGATTATTATTTACAGGTTGATGGTAGTATTGGTGACATTTATGGATATGTGTCTAACGGATTCTATACTTCTGATGATTTTGCTAGTTATAATGCTTCAACAGGAAGATATACGCTAAAAGATGGAGTACCGAATAACGCAGGTATTACAGGAGGAACATTAAGACCTGGAATGCTCAAATTGACAGATCTTAATGATGATAAAGTCATTGATAGCAAAGACCGTAAAGTAATTGGAAATACATTGCCAGAGGCTCAAGGAGGATTTGGTCTTAATGCCAAATATAAGGGATTTGATGCGTCTATTTTCTTTAACTGGTCTTATGGCAATGATGTCTATAATGCAGGTAAATTACAATATACCATGTTCCGCCGTGTAACCTATGGAAACTTGTTAGATATGATGAATTCAGCAGACCGTTATACGTACATTGATACAGATGGAAAATACACAGGAACTGCGGGTGGAGTGGTAACTGACTTGGCTCAACTAGCACAACTGAATGCAGGAAAAACGCTTTGGTCTCCAGCAGGATTTAGCACCACTGGACCAGTTGTTTTACACCAATGGGCTGTTGAAGATGGTTCATTTATTCGTTTAAACAACTTAAATTTTGGGTACTCGCTTCCTAAAAAACTAATCTCGAAGTTGGGAATGTCTCAATGTCGTTTTTATGTAACAGGAAATAACTTGTATTTATGGACAAAATATACAGGCTATGACCCAGAAGTAAATACAAATAAAAGCAATGCACTTACACCAGGTTTAGATTATTCATCTTTTCCTAAGAGTCGCTCTTATACCATGGGTGTAAATATCTCCTTCTAGTTGGATGTACAGATAAACCAAGGTAATTGTATCAATTAAGATTTACTATAAATAGACTTATCGTTGAGGGTCTTTATAAATAGCAATAAAATGAAGAAAAGTATTTTAATATTAGGAGCATCATTATCCTTATTAATGACATCCTGCAAAGATTTTCTTGAACCTGAATCGCTTTCTACTTTTGATAGTAAGTATGTTTACTCTAATGTAGATGATGCTCGCAAAGGAGTAAATGCCATCTATGAACCTTTTAGTCAGGATGCCTTTCGCTCTCGTTTGTCTAACAACATGGCTGGTAATACGGATATTGAGGCACAGAGTGGCTGGTCTTCTTCGGCAGATCGTTATCAACTCTGGAATTTAGATGCTCAATCAACAAATGGGGATTTAAGAGTGGTTTGGAATGCTGCCTATACTTCTATTCGTAATTGTAATATGGCAATCGAAGGGATTTTAGCAGGTGAGGCATACAACGTAGGGGATGTCGCTACAAAGAAAAAAATGAATAATATGCTCGGTGAAGCATATACCATTCGTGCATACTGGTATAGTATGCTTGCTTTTACGTTTGGAGATGTACCCAACGTGAGAGAAGCTCCTAAACCAGGAATGGATTTTAATTTGCCTAAAACAGACCGTAATGAAATTTTAACTCAATGTATTCAAGATTTGATTGCTATTGAAGATAAAATGTCTTGGGCTGATGAAACCTTATATGGGATAGAACAGGTAAATAGAGAATATACCTTAGCTATGATTGCTCGTTTGGCATTACAACGTGGGGGATATTACCTAACACCTGCCTTGAAAATGGAACGTAAAACGGATTACTTGGATTACTACAAAATTGCAAGAGACTATGCTCAGAAATTAGTTACCTTGAAAGACCGTGCTTTACCAACAGATTATCGTCAAGTATTCTTAAACGAAGCCAAATTCGTTACTCCGACCAACAGCGATATTCTCTTTGAAATTCCCTTTGCAGATGGCTCTGGTGATGTAGGCTGGAACATTGGTGTAACCGTTGAAGGAGGAGCTACTGCTCAACATAGTTACGGGTCTGGAGGTAATTATATGCGTGTTCCTGCTTCGTACTATTTCTCATTTGATACCTTAGATATTCGCCGTGATGTTACCTGTGCATTGTATAAAATTAATACAAGTGGTGTTCAAACATTTGTTACGAATAGTATGAACATTGCTCAAGGAAAATGGAATCGTTGGTGGTTAAGCAAAGCTCCTGGGGCATCTTCTGCAAAAGGAACAGGTATCAACTGGCCAATGATGCGTTATTCTGACGTATTATTGATGTTGGCAGAAGCTGAAAATGAATTGAATGGCCCAACAGCAACAGCTAAAAATGCCTTTACTCGTGTGCGTCAACGTGCATTTGCTTCAAAATATTGGTCAACAAAAGTAGATGATTATGTAAGTGCTGTGGGTACTTCAAAAGTTGCTTTCTTTAACGCAATCGTGGACGAACGTGCTTGGGAGTTTGGTGGAGAAATGATTCGTAAATATGAATTGATTCGTTGGAATTTGTATGCTAAGAAGACTCAAGAAACAGAAGAAACACTTGTTCAAATGGCTAATTCAGCAGCTAATGGGCAGGGAAAATATGCAGACTTGCCTGATTATATGTATTGGAAATTAGATGCAAGTGGAAACTTTACCGTCTTGAATCCTAACCGTAAATACATAGGAACGCCAGATGCAAGCTGGACTCGTCAATCTTTCCTTGCTAGTTTGGGAACTTCAACACCGTCTGGCTGGACCATTCAGGAATGGGTTGTTAAAGACTGGGTTAACTACTATAAAGGACCAGCTGCGGGAGTTGCACGCTATGTGTTCCCAATCCCTTCTGAAGCGGTATTGAACAGTCAAGGAGTTTTGGATAATAATGGGTATAACTTCACAAAATAATACCCAATAACAAAATAAATGTGAAAGATGAGTACATCGCAGTCACTATTGTAAGAGGCTAATCTTTCACATTCATTTTGCCAAATATCATTACTTAATTCAAGAAGTGAATAGGCAAGTTTATTGAGTTTGCATTGAAATATGGAGGTGTAGCCCTTTAACCTTTGTCCAAATCGGTTGTATTATCTTAAGAAGTAAACATTCTTAGTTAAATCAAACAAAATTTACATAGAAACATGAATTATAAGCATATAATAAAATCATTAGGTGTGGTCGCACTCGGTGTTGCTACACTGTTTGCTTGCAAGCCAGAAGACGAAATTGTAGAACAAAATCGTCTGTTCATGCCTGTACTTAAATCAGAGCTATCAGCTTTGAATAATACAAT
>JARXAV010000101.1 GCA_029865665.1 Flectobacillus sp.
TATTTGATCCAAACATAGCCGTGGTCTGCCCAGTTAGTTCCCCAGCTATTTAGTACTCTGAATGCGCCGCCAGCTTTATTATCATCATAACCAACAATGGCCATAGCGTGTCCGTTGTGTTTCCAATCGTTGAGTGCTTCATTCGGAGAAGGCTCCCAAACATCCGACTTTATTTTGAAAAATGTTTCTGGCAAATTAAAACCTGTAGAAACAGGCGAACCTTCCAAAAGAGCTTTCTTAGTCAAATCAATTCTTGCTTGTTCGGCTTTGTCGTATTCTTTAATGCCAGATGCGTAGAGAATCGCTGCATCGGCAATACGGTATTTGATGGCTTCTTTAGATATTTCTGGCGTGATGGGTAATCCACATTTGTAGGGAACACTTTTCATCAATGCTTCGCCTTTTTCAATCATAATAAGCAAGGCTGTAATTGGGTCTGCACCGTTTTGACAGTCAGCATCATCCGCTTTCTTGATTTGTTCATACAAGAAAGTAGGAGAAAAAGCATATTTATCAATCAGTGTTTTATCGGTAAGATTATGTGTTTTGGCATACAAAATGGTAGCAATTCCATAGCCATTGGCAAAAGCCACACAAGTACCATGATTCCCTTGGTCGCCAGGAGTAGGACAATATTTTTCTAGTGAATGAGCCGTTGGCATCCCTCTAAAACTGCGTAAAGAAAGTTCTACTTTTTGCGGAGTAGCGGCAATCGTAGAAAGGTCGAAATTAGCACCAGTCCCTTTTTGTTGTGAAAAGGTGAGATTGATTGTTGATGAACAGATGCCTAAGAATACGATAAAGAAGTAGCTCTTTTTCATGAAATGAATGATTAGTTTTTTAAGGATAAGGCGATTAATTACCAAGCTAAAGATGGGAAAAGCAGAAAGAATAAGCAAATGAAATGAGTCCAGACTTATAAGTTAAGACATAAATCGGGGTTGAATGTGTTTTAAAGGCGGTTTTGCTTAGACTTTATATATTCGTGTAACGATGTCTTTTAGGATATGTCCTTGGCTGTATTTCCTGACCAGCTATCGTGCGATAGTAATTTTTTGTTTGCTTACGTCAGGAGACTGAACTGGGGTATCTTTTAAAGCTAAATGGTTATTATTAAAGTCGTTCTCCGTCTTTGTTAAAAGTCTTTTTTAAGTGTAATTCTGTTAGGGGAATTACTGCTATTGAAATAATTGTAAGAATACCGCTACATAAATAGAAAGACACCATACCTCCTATAATCAAGTAGCTTATTAATTCAACGAGTAAAAAAGATAGAGAAAACTGGTATTGTAATTTTAAACTATATTCATTTGCCTCTTTCAAAGTATCTTTGTTTTTCATTGATAAAGGTGTTCTGTAGCCAATAAGATGATTGATATTATCCACGTTACTTATTTTAAAGTAAAGTGTTAGTAGAAAAAACGAAAATCCTAATACGATATGACCTAATATAATTTCCATATTACATTTATAATGGTTAATGAATTTGCACTACAAATTAACTATTTTTCCATAAAATATTGACGTATGACCATTAGAACAAAACTATAAATCAAACTTCACCTGCTGTTTATGTCTTCACAAACAACCCAGAACTAATTCATGCAAAAATGGTAGTAAAGACACTGGCAGGACATCCAAAAAAAAACACCAAAGGTCATAGGAATACCCTACGACCTTTGATGTTTTTGCAAGAAGAAACGTTATTACTTCGTTCCGTATTTTTCAGAATATTTGCGGTATAATCGCTTTTGCTTATCGTCTAAATCCACTTTACGCCCTTGAATAAATGCTTGCTCAACTTTAGCAGCACGCATATCCAACACATCTCCTGCCGAAACAATCAGAGTGGCGTGCTTGCCTACTTCAAGTGTTCCAACAAATTTATCCACACCCAAAATTTTAGCGTTGTTTGCCGTAATCAATTTCAAAGCGTCTTCTTTATCCATGCCGTAACCAGCAACCGTACCTGCCAAAAATGGCAAATTACGAGTTCTCCAGTTCAAGCCTACGTAAGCTAAACCTACCAAAATCCCTTTTTGAGCGAGTAATTGAGGTAATTTGTAAGCAATATCCGTATCATCGTCCATATTATTTGGTAAACGGTGCGTAGAACTTACAATCACCGAAACGTTATTTTCTTTCAAGAAATCAGCCGCCAAAAGCGATTCTTCTGCCCCAATAATCACAATGTTCTTCACGCCTTTCGACTTAGCAAATTGTACCGCTTCAATAATTTCTTTGGCATAATCCGCATTGATATACAAGTTTTTCGAGCCATCAAAAAGTCCTTTCATAGCTTCCAATTTTACGTTAATAACCGCAGGAGATTTTACCTGTGCATACGCAATGGCATCGCTGAAGGTTTTGTCTAATTCCCGTAGCATATCATCTCGTTTATCGTTCTTCTTTGTACCAATTGTTCCAGCAACAAAATCAACATCACGCTTGAAATAGCCAATCCAGTTTAAGTGAATGCCATCGTCTTTTTTCAAAACGGCATCTTCCCAGTTCCAGCCATCCATTTGCATTACCGAAGACATCCCACCAATAATTTCCCCTTGTGGGGTAGGTTGCGTAATCAAAATACCATTACTTCTTACCGTCGGAATTAATTCTGAGTCCGTATTATAGGCAATCAAAGCCCTCACGTGAGGATTGATTCCTCCTACTTCATTCAAATCATTTGTCGCACGTACCGCTTCAATTTCCACCAGCCCAAGGCTATTCACAGGCGAAATCAGCCCAGGATAAATACTTTTACCTGTTACATCAATCGTCTCTGTGGTCGCTTTGTCATACGCTGTCCCTGCTTTGCCTACAGCGGTAATAATACCTTTGTTGAAAACAAGTACCCCATTCTCAATAACTTGTCCGTTAGCTGTATGAATGGTCGCCCCTACTAACGCAATGGCTTTCGTTTGCGGACTCCCCGCCGCTTGATTTTGGGCAAAAATGGTATTCGAGATAAACACGAAAACCGTTATATATAAGTATGTTAAGTTTTTCATTTCGTTTGTTTTATGATAAAACGCCCATGCAAAAAAATTTGATACACAGAGGTATAATTGGGCGTTCTATCTGATACCTTTTAAAAATAACTGAACATTAAGTATGTAATGCAAAATTATGAATTTTAAATTTTGGATTTAATTCACCAGCTAATAACACTTTATGACAAAAGAAAATATCAATTAATTTTGCATTACTACTTAGTCATTATGCTCAGTGTGCGTTTCTTCTGAGAAAATATCACCCTCCGAGTTACAATACATCTGTCTTGCTTTATGCACTTCGGGTTTAGCAGTTGGCGAACCACTTGCTTTGGCAACTAACATTTTTTGGATAATTCGGCTACGTTCAGCAGCAATGTTGGCACGTAAAGCCTTGTCTTTCTCGATGTCAAAATACACCGCACCATCAATGATTACTTTCTCTGGTTTTGCATAAACCGATAAAGGATGATTATTCCAAAGCACGACATCCGCCTCTTTTCCAGCTTTAATACTACCCAAACGATTGTCTAAGTGCATCATTTTAGCAGGATTCAACGTAACCATTTTCCAAGCTTCTTCTTCGGTCATTCCTCCGTACAACACTGTTTTAGCTGCTTCTTGATTTAAACGACGAGCCATTTCTGCATCATCAGAATTGATAGAGGTATTAACCCCTACTTTCGTCATTAAAGCCGCATTAAATGGAATAGCCTCTTTTACTTCCATTTTGTAAGCCCACCAGTCAGAGAACGTTGAACCGTTTGCTCCGTGTGCTTTCATCTTATCCGCTACTTTATAGCCTTCCAAAATATGCGTAAACGTATTCACTTTAAAGCCCACAGAGTCCGCCACTTTCAACAACATATTAATTTCAGATTGAACATACGAGTGACAAGTAATAAAACGCTTTTTGTTTAGAATCTCAACCAACGCATCCAGCTCTAAGTCACGTTTCACAGGTAATCCAGCCGTATTTTTCATTGCTTTTTCATACTCTTTCGCTCTTAAAAAGGCGTCCATCATTACCTGTTCAACGCCCATACGAGTTTGTGGAAAACGTACTCTAGCACGGTCGCCCCAGTTAGCTTGCTTTACGTTTTCACCTAAGGCAAATTTAATAAAGCCATCCATGTTAGGAATTTTCAAGGCATCAGGAGCTTCACCCCATTTCAATTTAATGATAGCCGATTGTCCCCCAATACTATTGGCTGAACCATGTAGCAATTGGGACGAAGTAACCCCTCCTGCTAACTGGCGATAAATATTAATATCCTCTGAGTTCACCACATCTTCCATTCTCACTTCTGCCGAAACCGACTGTGTACCTTCATTAACAGCAAACAAGGCAATGTGCGAATGTTCATCAAAAATACCGTTTGTCAAATGCTTACCCGTTCCGTCAATCACCTTCGCACCTGTGCTTGCTAAATTTTTACCCACTTGAACAATTTTTCCATTTTGAATTAAAACATCCGTATTCTGCACAATTCCAGCAGCCTCATTTGTCCATACGGTAGCATTTTTAACCAACATCGTTTCAGCCTTAGGCTTTTCTTCGCTACCATAGCCATTGAAAGGATAAACAATTTTACCCATTTCTGCCTTTGCTTTTTTAACGGTATCCACTTTAGCAGGCGTTTCTTTCACAACCTCTTTAAACGTTGCGAGTAACGAGATCGATTTCCCATCGACATCAACCCCTTCACCTTTGATATTTTTTCCGTCGTAATAAGCACTAATTCTAGTATCAGCCTTATCTTTCTTCGCATCCAATTTGAACAATATAGTCAAGAAATCATTAGAACGAGTCACTTTAGGCGTAACTTTTACCGAATCCGTTACCATAATTTGATATTCTGGTTTATCAATTTTTCCCGTAATATTCAGTTTCAATTTGGAGTTATTACCTATCGTCAAATCATAATTACCACGAATGTCTTTCACATTCATATCACTCAACACAAAACGTTTTCCTTTTACCCAGTTTTCATAAATCACATTACCATCCTTAAATAAATTATCAGATGTGATTAAGAAGTTCGCTAACATTCCTGTTTTCAAAGAACCTACCAAGTTATCCACTTTCATCATCGACGCAGGCGTAGATGTCAAAGCCGCTAACGCAACTTTTTCATCCAATCCATTCTCAATGGCTTTACGAAGGTTTGCGAAGAAATCAGCCTTCGATTTCAAATTAGAACTCGTCAAGGCAAAATTGATACCCGCTTTCGATAAAATTCCAGCATTCGCAGGAGCCATTTCCCAATGTTTCATCTCAGCTAACGAAACAATACTAGCATCCTGTGGATCTTCTACATCTGGAGTCGTAGGGAAATTAAGTGGTAAAATCAGCGAAACACCAGCCGCTTTAACTTCATCAAGGCGTTGATATTCGTCTCCCAATCCTTTGATGATATACTGAATACCAAACTCTTTTCCGATTTTATTAGCACGTAACACGCCCAATTTATCCGAAACCTCAAAAACCTGTGGAATTCCCTGATTAGCATTAAAGGCATCTAACGAAATATTAAACTCCGTTTTTCCTTTTGCTTTCTTAAACCAATCAGCATCGTAATACGTCTGACGTAATAAGGCTACAGCACCCATCAATGAGTTTGGGTAATCTTGAGTAGAAGTCCCTTTTGAAAAAGAATAATGAGCCGAGACTTTACTTTTCAACAAGGATTCCTGATCACGCCCTTCACTAAGAGCCAACAAAGCAGAAGTTCCTCGCACAATACCATCTTGCACATGGCTTACAGTTGCCCCAAAGCCAATTTTACGAAGTTCTTCAGCAGCAGTTGTGTTGATTGTAAATAATGAAGCTGCATCATTTTCAGGAATTACCGCCTGATTCCAGTTATAAGCCCCTTTTTTCTTCGACTCCATTTGTGGGTCACCTCTAAATCCAGTTGGCCCTTCACGTTTTAGATCTGGCACACCGTAGTTAGAATAAGCCTCAACAAAGGCAGGATAAATTCTTTTACCTTTTAAGTCAACCACCGTTGCACCTACAGGAATAGCAATTCCCTTACCAACAGATTCAATAACAGAACCCCTAATAACCAGCGTTGCACCCTCTAGCGTAGTATTGGCATCGGTAATAATAGTAGCATTCGTGAAGGCATACAAATCAAGTCGTTCGTCTTGTACACCATTTCGGGGGAAAGTTTGCGTTTGAGCATAAACGATTGGACTCAATAATAAAAAATTGAGCAATGCGATAAACAGTTTTTTCATTAGTTTTTACTTTTAAATGTTGACGAATAATCTATTAAAAGTAAATCTTGAAAAAGTAAAATCCAATTGGTCTATCCTGATTTAGACAAAAGATTAAAAGGAATAAGAAGAACTACTTAATGAATCGCTATTGAAAGAGCGAAGTTCTCTTTTTTCGACCTAGAAGGGACTGATACTTGATAATAACAGGATTAAAATCCTGTAAAAGAATATTACTTACATTTGGGTTACGTCCGTAGTCAGTGTCCGCACCGTACCATTTCATGCGTAAGCAAGGCGTAGAAGATTACTACATACATAAGATTATCGCCAAAAATTGCTGTCGCACAATGGCTGGTCGGGAGACTCAGCCACGGGACACCCAGAGTTATGAGCCAAGGAGAAGAAATGTGACAGACCCTACTCTTCGATATGTTCCGCAGGGCATGTCGAAGCATAGATGAAAAGGATTTGTAATCCGCAGTGGAACTACCACAAGTCGCTGTTGCAGGATTTGCAACAGCGACTTGTTAAATCAATAGGTAAGAAGAGTAATGATATGCTAACAGAAAAACAAAACCTATCAAAATTTAGCAGACGCACAAATATGAGATAGTAAAATCCCAATAAGAGGGAGTAACCTATTTTATTTTTTAATTAATTAGTAATAATATGTAGTTTTTCTTAATTTAATGAAGCTTTCTGTGACTTTTCGATATTTTCACGTTATAATGATAAGCTTTGGGAACAAGGTTCACACTCTTAGTTAATAGTTCTACATGATACAGCCTCAGCGAGATTTCTTGCTGGGGCTTTTGTTTGTTTTCTTTGTATTTGTTATTGGTGGTAATATATGCAAAAAGCCACCCTTTAGAGGTGGCTTTTTCTGCTTGTATAATAATTTGGAGCTTATTTACTTTCCCGCATGTGATTGCAGTATCATCAACGTGACTGGGCTTAACTGCTCTGTTCGAGATGGGAAGAGGTGAACACC
>JARXAV010000168.1 GCA_029865665.1 Flectobacillus sp.
ATGCTATACTGCTGTGCCGCAGATGCAGCCTCCGAATCAATGGCGTGATAAACCGTCCAAAGCCCTGCCGACGGATGTGTCAACTTCAAACCCAAGGCATCCTTGTATTCTGCAAAAGAACCTGTTTCGGGTAGCCATAGCTGTCTTTGTAAAGCAGCATAAATTTTATCAGCTTCTTGTTGATAAGGCTTATCGTCCTTTCCGAGCAATTTTGCCAAATAAGCCGCCGTCCGAAACGCCTTGTAATTATAAGCCGTCGAATGGGTCACAGCACCTCCGCTATATTGCAGAGCATCACTTGCCCAAATGCAACAGTACGCATCAAAAAGTCCGTCGTTATCAGGGTCAAAATTATGTTTTTCCCAAGCTAAATGCTTTTCCAAAACCGTCCACATTTCACGAACATAAGCCGTATCGCCTGTCCAGTTGAAATGATTGAGCAATTGGTCGATGTACACGAGGTTCATGTCGTAATGATGCGGTTTAATTTCTCCATTTGGATTCCGACAAATATAGCCTTCGGTAAAAATTCCCGAACCAATTTTTTCAAGTTCTCTTGCCCCGTGCATTGCGGAATCTGGAACAGCATTCGTTAAAGGGAAATTACTACCAACTTGCGATTTTCCGTAGGCCGAAAAATGTGTTTTAGCACGGTCGTGTTGCCCCAGCACGTCCGCAATATAAGGTCCACGCCAAGCAGGCAAACGCATCCGCCATGCAACAGCCCCGTGCATGTAGGTAGGACTATCCCAAATGGCATCAGCGGCTAAACTCAAGGCTTGCCCCAATGGGTTCAATAAACTATCAGGTGTATTAATTTCGATGGTACTCGTTATCTGTTTTCTTAACCGTTCATTCTCTTTAAGGATATTGGGCAAATCAGAGTAGGAAAGTGCAGATTCTCCTCGTTGAATCCATAGGTATTGTGTCTCTTTTTCCAAAGGGGCAATCGTCAACAAACATGGAGAAAGTACCTTGTCTTTTGTGGCATTCAGTGCTACCAAAGGAGTTTGTTGCACCCTTGCATCAGACAATTTTAATGAATGAGTTGGGGAAAAAATACCCGTTACAAGTTGTGTACTGTCTTTAGGATGATAATTCAGGGAAAATTGATTAACCTTTAACTGAAAACGATTATTGGTGCAGTTTTCAGGTTTTAGGTAAAAACTACTTTCGGGGTCTGCTCCAATATCTCCATCTCGGCTAAATTTTTTCCCAGTTACTCCCCCATAACTCACAACCAATTGAACCTCCGCAGGCAGTTCCCCTTCGCAGTGATAGTCCAATATAAGAGCCTCATGCGTATAAGCCGCCGCCACGTTCAAGAACAAGGTCGCTCCGCCTAATAACTCATCCTGAATTTGATACGTCATTTTCCCGTCTTGATAAACGGTTCGTATTTGTTTAGCCTCCGAAAGCCATTTACTTTGCTGGTTATGGATAAGACCAAGTTTTAGGTTTCCGCCCATCCCAGGTAAGTAGAGAGCAAATTCTGGAAAATCCCCTGCTTCTACCCGAAAGGCTGTGTTGCCCCCGTACAAAGCCCTATTAAATTTCCGTTTTATGGATACACATTGAAATCCCGTTTTCTGAAAAGGACGATAATGTAAGGGTTTAGAAGGAACTTGTGCTATTATATTATAACTAACTCCTAAAACAAGTATGAATATTTTTAGAAACATATAATACATTTGAATATTCGCTCGCATATATTGCGACAATTGATTACTTTTCATAACTTATTGATTATTAAAGATTAACACCTTTTCTTCAAATTGTATTATTTAAACAAATAGCTTTGAAAGCTACTCTGTTTAATAGCTTAATATAAGTACATGGAATTATTTAGCTAAGCCTACCACATACTACAAAAAGTCTAAAAATAAGTCGATTAAAACTAAATTTTATAGATCTTACACCAACCCATTTTAGTCCGTAATTTATTAAGCCTATCAAAGAATTTAAAATTACAAAACCATCATCGCAGTATATACGTATCTATTTCGAAGATATACACGTTTTAACATAAGTAGTTGTTAGCGATAAAACGCTAAAAAAGTTTTTTGTACTCATCACACAGTAATATCTGAGTGGTAAAGTATCATTATTGCTTATCCTAAGTATTATATAAAAATGAATAAACTCTCTCCCTACATTCGGTTTATGGGCGGTAAACAACTGTTATTACTGTTGTTTATAATTGGCTTTCATTACTCCTATAGCCAACGATTTAATGCTGTTGTTTTCAGCAACTTACCTCAGGACGCTCAATTATTTCCACGAAATACACAGAATAAAGGTACAATACCTATTGCTGGTGTTGTGGAGCAGACTGGTTGGTCATATATCTCTACCGTCATCAAAAGGGAGGGCGTTCAATATAGTTATACTCGAGCATTACTTGATTATACTAAAAATAGTACTACTGGCACATTCAACGTAAGCAATGTGACAATCAAAGCAGAAGCCTCCGAATATTCTTGTGCTATTTACCTCTGTAAAGGACAAGACTCTGTCTTAATTGTTACGAAGGAACATTTGGTCGCTGGCGATTTTTACATCATCAATGGACAATCCAATGCCTATGCATTTGATAATGGACAAGCCACTTACTACTATGATAATAAATACATCAGAACATTTGGTCTTAACTCAGGCAGTGAAAAAGATACTCTTTGGACGAACCCTAGCCCTGTTGTAGGTACTTGGGGCTTAGCCTTACAAAAAATCATTATAGAAAGTAAAGGAATCCCGACATGCCTTATCAATGGTGCTATTGGTGGGACTAGAATTAGTACTCATTTTAGGGATGACCAGAACCCTACTAATTTGAACACCATTTATGGAAATTTACTTTATCGAATCAAAAAGGCAAAGGCAATCAATAATATTAAATGCTTTTTATGGGTACAGGGTGAAGATGACATTATTTTAAATTCTACCACTTACCCACAAGACTTTGCTCAAATTTATCAATCATGGAAAACAGACTATCCTAATACTGAGCAATTTATCGTATTTCAATGTAATGTATTGAACCGTGCGACTACGACAGGACAAAGTATCCGAAATTTTCAACGCCAAACCCCCAGTCTGTTTCCTAAAATAGAAGTATTTGCAATGAACGGTATCGAAACATTTGATGGACTTCACCATAGTAATGTAGGGTATCATCAAATTGCTCAAAAAATATATCGCATACTAGGCACAAAGTTTTACGGAGATTCGGATAATCCTAACTTTCATTCGCCTAGTATCAAAAAAAGCTATTTCACATCAGCGAAACATGATGCCATCACGCTAGAGTTTGAAACTGGACTTGAAATGCTTCCTGTGACAGATACTCTGGTGAAAAGTCAAATCAATTCCGACGATATAACACTTAGTGTCAAAAACTACTTTTATTTTGATAATGATGAAAGTAAAACAGTACCTATTAATTCCATTAGCTATCAAGGAAATAAAGTAACATTAACCTTCAACCAAGTAGTATCTTATCATAAAATTGGTTATTTACCGTCTAGCTATTATACCCCTGAAATACCAAGATTTGTTGGCCCTTGCCTAAAAACTAAGAACTACATGAATGCTTGTAGTTTTCACGATATAAGTATCAACAGCGAACCCATGCCAAGCCCAACTCTCACCTCATCAGCAGCAACGTACTACCATACGATTCGTCTTGCATGGAATAAGGTTCCTCTGGCTAGTCACTACGTAATCGAACGCAAAAATACCGATGAAACATTTTCGATAATTACCACGCTAGACTCAACAATTCTATCTTGGACAAATGCAGGTTTATCCGCAGGAACAAGCTATAGTTATCGAATCAAAGCAGTCAATAAAATAACATCTTCAGACTACACCTCAGTAACAATAAGCACTCCTATCTTATTGAATACTCCCGTAATCACGAGTGGTTTGACGGGGGTAAATCAGGTGACTATCACTTGGAAAAGTATTCCAACTGCCAGCAGCTACCGACTAGAACGAAAAGTTGGAACTCAGAATTTTCAACTAATTCAAAATTTTGGAGGTACTACGACCAGCTATCTGGACAAGAACATTAGCTATTCAAGTAATTATACATATCGTCTTACGGCATACGCAAGCACAAGCGAATCGCTACCAACTTCCACTACAATCACCACACCAAAACAATTAGACAAGCCAAGTCTGAGTGGGTCTATTATCAATAAAAATACGCTCAACATTGCTTGGAAAAAGGTTACGGGAGGCGTAAACTACATCTTAGAACGAAAATCTACTAAGGTAGGATATACGATTATTTATCAAACAGATTCTACTCGTTTATTTTTTACCAATGAAAAATTGACTGAAAATACAGGCTACACATATCGTTTAAAAATTTATGGAAAAAATACGGAATCTGTATATGATTCTATCACGATGGTAACACCTGACGTCTTAACATTACCGAGTTTAACTACAACGATAATTAATAAAAATAGTATTAATCTAACTTGGAAAAAATCAGCGAAAGCAACCAAGTATGTATTGGAACGAAGAAAAACAAATACAACCTATGGTATTTTTGCTCAGTTAGATTCTACTAAACTAAGTTTTGTAGATACCAAACTTTCAGAAAATACGACATATATATACCGTATAAAAGCGTATGGACTTTACTCCGAATCGTTATATGATTCTAGCACGATCAGAACTCCTGATTTTTTGGCAACACCTGTTGTTTCGTTAGAAGAAAATGTTGCGAATAGGTCTATAAAAGTTAGCTGGAAAGCTATTCCAAACGCAAGTAGTTATGTCATCGAACGACAAAAAGTAGGAACCGATGTAACCTATTATTCATTAGGAACAAGTAATTCACTAGAGTTTTTAGATACTAAAATTATTGATAATCAGAAATACACCTACCGTGTAAAAGCAATTAGCAGTGTTTCAGAGTCACTATTTGACTCAAAGAGCATTACAACTACCAAGATATTGGGAATCGAGCAAGAGCAAATAAGTTCATTTGTTAAGACCTTTCCGAATCCTACACAAGGAGATTTGACAATTCAGTTTCTCGAAAACTCTTCTGGAAACTTAGCTATCGTTGATTTGAAAGGAACGTCTATCATATTCAACAATTTCAGTAACCGTTCTGAAATCTTGCTGAATTTATCTGGTTTAGGAGCTGGTATTTATTTTCTTCAAATCGTGACCAATAAGGGTAACTTCAGCGAAAAGATAATACTTTATTAAAACTTTCTAGCAGAATTAAATCACTGGGAGTTTGAGTAAATTAAGCTTTGTAGTTATACCTCAATGTACTTAATTCCCTAACGATTAACCTTTTACGGTAACGAAAAGACACAAAAAAGTCGCTAGAAGTAATTTCCAGCGACTTTTTTTATGTCTTACTATTCTCAGATTATCTAAACTTCAAGTTCACTACTTCTTTCTCGTTTAAGAATCTCCAAGTACCACGAGGTAAATCTTTCTTGTTTAACCCTGCAAATACAGTACGGTCAAGTTTCATTACTTCATAACCCAATGATTCAAAAATTCTACGAACGATACGGTTACGACCTGAGTGAATTTTAACACCGATTACCATCGCATCTGGAGTTACAATTGCTAACTCATCCGCTTTGATTTCACCATCTTCTAGTTTTAAACCTTTCAAAATTTGGTCAAAATGAACTTCTTCTAATGGTTTATCTAACTCAACTTGATAAAGCTTTTCTACTTGGTTAGATGGGTGTGTCAACTTATCCGCTAATTCACCATCGTTAGTCAACAACAATAAACCTGTTGTATTTCTA
>JARXAV010000258.1 GCA_029865665.1 Flectobacillus sp.
GGTACTGCAGCATTAGCAAAAGCCACCTCTCCAAAACGAACTGTTCTACCTGTCAATGTCCATTTGTTTGTCGTATAAGTAGCCGAAAGATTCAGTTTTGTTTTCGGAACAGCTGTTGTAAAGAACATTACTTGCTGACGATCAAACAATTTACCTTTTAACGTTGGATACGTCGATTCAATCGTAGCAGGTTCGTTGATTTGATCGATTTCTGTATGATTATAGTTACCAGCAACCGATACATTCAATTTATTTACGCCTACATTAAATTTCTTCGCAAGCACTAAATCAACTCCTTGCGTTGTTGTATTTACGGCATTAGCAAAGAATTGAACCGAGTTGATAGAAGGATCAACACCTGCTAAAATCGTATTTACTGCTCCATTAGGATCTAAAACACCACCTAAACGCTCACGAGTATATTGACTAGAGAATACAATACGGTCTGTCACTTTGATCTGGTAGGCATCTAAAGTAAAGGTAAAATCATCCACTTTTCCTGTAATACCTAAACTCAACGACTTAGAAAGTTCTGCTTTTAAGCCATTTACCCCAAATTTACTTACAATCGGGTTATCGTTATTAACCGTCAATACTTGCGTTGGTAATCCATTCACGAATTGTGTACTTTCTGAATTATAGTAACGTTGTTGTAACGATGGAGCTCTAAAGCCCGTTGCATACGCACCACGAACTGAGAAATTATCGTTCAACTTATAACGAGCCGTTGCTTTGTAAGAGAAATTAGAACCAAAATCTGAATAATTCTCGTGACGTGCCGCTACGCCCACTAATAATTTAGGCCCAAATTCTCCTTCAAGATCGACATACTGAGCGAAGTTATTTCTTGATTTATCTAAGGCATTAGAAGGTTTCAACCCTGGAAATACTTGAGAACCTGCTGCTGCTGTAGCCGAAGTAACATTCTGTCCATCTGGAAAACCACGTGACCAAGACTTCTCTTCACCAGCTTCTAACACAAAATTATCATTTCTGTATTCCATACCCGCAGCAACGTTCAACGAAGTTAATACACCCGATAATTCAAAACGTTGAGCAATGTCTAAATTGGTTGTATTCTGAGAAAAACGCTGTGTACCTGCATAGAACTCTAACCCATTGTCTAAGTTCGCTTGTGTGGGAATCGAAGCATTGATGGTATTTGAAATGTCATAACGCAAGCTGTTCATTCCCCAAGCATTACTCAATTCTACATTCCAGTTACCTAATTTCGTTTTCAAACCAGCCATGAATGAATAATCATCAATCGTTGTATTAATAAATGGTAAGAAACCATTCGGGAAAATTGATAAGTTCGATTGCGTTGTTTGAGATGGAAGTCTGTAAAAACCAGCCGACTTTCCTTTTCTGCTCGACATACCTGCCGCTGCATAAACTTCGATATTTTTGGTGATATTATATCCGAAGTTCGCAAACGCTCCGTAGTTTCTTGCAGCAGAATTACCTACCATCATGTTGTTTCTATCCAATCCATTTGCTTGAGCTTTTGCGTCATCGGCAGCCTTCAAAGCAGCATAACGAGTTTGGAAAGCCGCATCTGTCTCAGCTGCTCCTCTCGAAGGCAAAGCAGAATACAACAAAGGACGAGTATCTAACCCACCACGATTGGAAGCCGTTCTATCCAAAAACTGACCAGAGATGTTGAAATAACCTTTTTTATTCAACTCCCAACCTTTAGAAAAATCCAATTGTGTTGTTTTACCATCCACAATATCTCTTCCTAAAGTACTCGTTACGTTTGCACCATACATTGAGTTAATCACAAGAGGCGTTGTTTTTTTCAACACGATATTAATTACCCCAGCAATCGCATCCGAACCATACTGAGCAGCCGCTCCATCACGCAATACTTCAATACGCTCAATAGCTGAAGCAGGAATTGCGTTCATATCTGTACCTACTGTACCACGACCAAAACTACCATTGATGTTCAATAGAGCAGTGTTGTGTCTTCTTTTTCCATTTACCAACACCAACACTTGATCGGGGCCTAAACCACGTAACGAAGCAGGGTCAATATGGTCAGTACCATCGGCAACTGTCTGACGGTTTGAACTGAAAGAAGGAGCAATGTAATTCAAGATTTGCGTTACATCCGTTTGAGCAAAAGCCTTCAATTCTTTAGAAGAAATAACATCTACAGGAACAGGGGTTTCGACATTTGTACGAGCAGTTGCTGCACGAGAACCAATTACGGAAACTTCTTGAAGCGTTGATGAGCTTTCTTTCATCATGAAATCATATACTCCAAAGCTACCAGCACTAACGGTTACGGTTAATGGTTCGGTGGTATAACCAACTGTACTCGCTTTTACTTGGTGAACACCTACGGGTAATTTCAGGCTGTAATTACCTGATCCGTCTGCAACCGTACCAATGTTACGGCCTTCAACAACGATAGTAGCTCCTGGAAGTGCAGCACCCGAAACGGCATCTTTAACAGTCCCTTTGATACCTTGGGCAATAATAGAAAAACTGGTTATCAGCAACGAAATTGCCAACAACCCTAAACGGTAAAGTTTGTTGTTCATGTTAATGAAGTTTTATTATACGACTAGATTTATAAAAATGGTTTCAACTTTTTAGGAGAAAACATCATCTAATATAATACAAAAAATTAAAAAAGTACAACAATTCTGTAAAAATTACTATTTAACCTTCGTATGATTCACTATGAAAAACAGCACTCTGAGTATAAAATCTCATAACAGCAACAAGACCTAAGTAATACTACTTTTGATTCTTGAAAAGATTAATTCTAACAGAGAAAAGCGTATTTTTGTCATAACCGATTGATTAATATACTCGATTTTTCAAGGGTTTTCCTTTTGAAAAGACGTTAACATTTAACACGATTCATCATGATTTTAATTTCTGATACTCCTATAAATATTCAAGCTTGCATTGATTCGGTTCAATCTGAGCGTGCAGGGGCAGTGGATGTATTCATCGGAACTGTCCGAAACCATAATAAATCCAAAGCCGTAGTACGTTTAGAATTTGAAACGTATGATGTTATGGCTGTCAAAAAAATGACGGAATTAGCTAACGAAGCCTGTAAACGTTGGGACATTGAAAAGGTAGCGATGGTTCATCGAAAAGGAGTACTTGATATTGGTGATGTAGCGGTAGTCATTGCGGTTTCGACTCCTCACCGTGCGGCCTCTTTTGAAGCTTGTCAATGGTTAATTGATACGCTGAAACAGGTTGTACCTATTTGGAAGAAAGAAATTTATGAAGATGGTCAAGAATGGCTAGAAGCTCATCCGTAGTAATAAGTATGATTACAAATCAGTTGCCATTGGGACGGGATTGCAAATCCCGTCCAGCGGTTACAAATCCCGTCCAGTAATACCCTCTAAACGAAACGCCTATTTTTTTCCCATAAAATCGACATATAACTTATTAGGGCTATCGGTATAACGCAAACTCAATACAGCACCTTCCCTCTTGACCATGTCAATTCCTTCAAATTCTGTATATTTCAGTACCTTGAAACTCCCAATGACTACTTCACCTTGTTTTAAAATAAAATTGGTAGAATCTTTTTCAAGCGTCACCTTCGTTAGGGTCATTACTTTTAAACTACTATTGGGTGTGAAAGCAATTTGATAGCCATCTTGCTCATTCGTAACAGCCACTTTATTGGTCGTCGGTAAAGCACATAATAACGGATTGATAATTACACGGTACTCACCCTCAATTCTAGCATTTCCATTTGAATCAATAGCAGAAGGACTAAGCTCTTCTTGATTTTTTTGACAACTAGAAAAAAAGAGGATTAGTATTACGAAAACATAAGGAGTTTTTTTGATACTTTTGATTAGGCTTTGCATGGTTTCATTGGTTTATGTATTTTCACACAAATATATAACTAGCTGTTAAACAAACAATTGAATCACCCTAT
Organism: Flectobacillus sp.; assembly: GCA_029865665.1. The sequence goes on from JARXAV010000258.1 coordinate 3,929, forward strand.
TTTATACTTACCTTCTTTTTATACATTATGAACAAAGGTCGATTAGAAGCATTTAGCGATGGCGTTTTAGCTATCATTCTTACCATTATGGTTTTGGAAATCAAAGTTCCTCAAGGAAGTGATTTTGAAGCCATCAAACCCATGTTTCCTGTGCTTAGTAGCTATGTGCTTAGCTTTATCTATGTGGGCATTTATTGGAATAATCACCACCATTTGATGCATACGGTTAAGTACGTAAGTGGCAATATTTTATGGGCAAATCTGCATTTACTTTTTTGGCTATCCCTTGTTCCTTTAGTAACTAACTGGATGGGTAAAAACCCTTCTGCTCCTTTACCGATGGCTCTCTACGGCTTTATGCTTTTGATGGCATCCATTGCATTCTGGATATTGCAACAACAAATCTTAAAAAAGCATGGTAAAGATTCAATATTAGCTCAAGCACTTGGCAATAATTTCAAAGGCAAACTATCGCCGATTTTATACTTGATTGCCATTATTTCTACCTGTTATAGTGAGTGGATTTCGATTACGCTTTATACCTTAGTTGCCTTTATTTGGCTTATTCCTGACAAGCGTATTGAAATTATTTTTGATGAAAAATTGAAGGAGGTGAATTAAGTACCACACTATCTTTAACCACATAGAAAAGTAGTAATGTTGAATTTTGAATGTTAAATTTTGGATTTAACAAACTGGCTGAACTGGTGATTAATCACCTTCCCTTTTGGACGGGATTTGTAATCCTGTCCAAAAGGGAGACTTTAAACTTTTTACATAACCTCAACAGGTTTTTCGGCATCAATTTTAGACCATAAGAAACTACCAATTAAGGCGATTCCTCCTAACAGAATCACGGGAAAATGATAGCCAAAATTAGTTGCCAAATACCCGAAAAGTACGGTACTGCAATAGGCAGCCAATAATCCTGCGGAGTTCATTGCCCCAGAGATAGAACCGCTTCGCTTTCCTCCAATATCCATTGACACCGCCCATGCTACTGGAGCGGTCACGTCCATACTTGCCATCCCGATTGATAATAAAATAATGGCAACTGTGTTGTTTGTTGTTAACGCTGCGATGATTAAGAATACTCCAGAAAGCCCTAAACCAATCATTGGAACAATCCTTCTCCCCCATTTTCTACCATATTTTACGACCAATCGATCACTAATAAATCCTCCTGCTAAACAGCCAATCGCTGCTAAAAAGAAAGGAGCTGAAGAAAAATATTTGAGTTGTTCTTCGCTAATCCCTCGACCTTGTTGCAAATATTTTGGTAACCAACTTTGAAAGAAATAAACGCCCATGGCATAACAGGCATACATCATCATTAAGAAGCCAAGGTTCTTATTTTTCAATAGTTTAAAAATTGAAGTGCCTGCATCGTGGCTACTTAATTGGCGTTTGGTCAAGATTTCGTCCAATTCATCTTTGGCAATATCAGTTGCTTGCGAAGGGTCTTCTTTGTGCCAAAATTGCCAAAAAATAACCCACACAATTCCGATAGCCCCTAGAAAATAAAACGATGCTTGCCAACCATATTTTTGTTGAATGGGAATAATGATAAAAGGCGTTAGGCCTGCTCCAATACGAGAAGCCCCCCAAATAACCGCTTGCACCCGTCCACGTTCTGCGGCAGGAAACCATTTAGAAGCAACAATTGCCATGTTGGGATATGCACCTGCCTCTCCTATTCCAAACAGAAATCGGATAATTAGC
>JARXAV010000118.1 GCA_029865665.1 Flectobacillus sp.
CCGTCTGGACATTTAGTCGTAGAATCCACCTTTTTATCACCGCATACCCATTCTTGTTTCCCATACGTTTCCATAGGACCATCACCGATATTAGCGATAGATGCCGCAAACCTCAATTGCCCTGGATAATTCGGGTCATTGTAGGGATACTCTTTCAACTGGAATTCCGTAAACTTTGGCACCATCACGAGATCAGGAAGTAGTTCGCATGATGACTTACCATCGGGACACTTACAAGAATAGCCATTTTCAAAGGAGCAGGGACTCAAATCCTCGTTGGGTGTAGGGTTTTGTTCAAACTGCAATGAGAAATAGTTTAGCGTACCCGTTTCTCCCTTTTTTAAGTCTCGAATCAACAAGGTCCATAAGCCATTTGGATTCTGCCCATTATTTAAAAAACTAAATCTGCCGTCGGGTATGTATTCTCCTTCCACAAAAGGAGGTGCTCCCCTATGGATATACCCAGAAAAACCATTAGAGCGAAAACATACATCTGTATAATTTCGTCCATAGTCTCCCCCATTTCTATTAGTCAACCAAATGGATGTTCCGTCGGGACTTCTGAGTTCTAATTTTAAATCAGATACTCTTGGGTGTAGGATATTAACACAGACTTTAGAGATGCCAAATTTAGTATTTACTTGTGAAGGGAGACCTTTCACAGATACCGAGAAAGAATCTAATTGAAAATCTGCATGAAAATCGGAAATCACCCCTCCTTTTCCAAAAAAAGTTTGAGCCGATAGATCAAGGGCAGAAACCAATAGAAAAAGTAGGATAATCCAACGAAAAGGAAAAACGATACGAGATAAATTCATAAACGAATTGATGTTAGTTCGATAAAACTGATAAATTTTGTTAGATACAAACAACCGAATTTACAGGGTTTCTCTAACATAGAAAAATGAGTGTTAGGTATAAATGACAAGTATCACTTTTAAAATTTTAAACACAAAAAAGCCCAACACCAATGGCATTGAGCTTTCTGAATTATAATCCTTACTTTGTTATCGTTAAAATTAATAGCTTTACCAAAAGTGATGGTTGTATTAATTTGTAAAATGCAATCTAAATCTTATCATATAATAATTTCTGCAATACAGACTAGCTAAATGTATTAAGTATAAATACTATCAAAACTAACCTTTATCAAGAGCTTTCAGTAATAACGCATTTGTATCCGAAAAACTTATGCAATATATGATTATTTTATGACTTCTAAAAATATGAGTGGCAAATTTCTATAGCTTTTTTTTACAAAAAATAGCAAAAAATGGGCTTTACTCTAAAAACTATAATCCAGATGCTTCATACAAATCTGGACGACGTTCACGAGTTCGACGCACTGACTCTTCGAATCTCCATTCATTAATTTTTGCCTCGTGTCCAGACAACAAAATATCTGGTACTCTTGTTCCTTCAAAATCAGCGGGACGAGTATAAACGGGTGGTGCTAACAAATTATCTTGAAAAGAATCTGTCAAAGCTGATGTTTCATCATTCAAAACGCCAGGGATTAAACGAATAATTGCGTCTGCACAAACTGCCGCTGCTAATTCTCCACCAGATAACACATAATCACCAATCGAAATTTCTTTTGTAATAAATAAATCTCGAACTCGTTGATCAACACCTTTGTAATGTCCACACAAGAACATCAAATTACCACCTAAAGATAGCTGATTCGCAATTCCTTGATTAAAGCGTTCTCCGTCAGGGGTCATATAGATAACCTCATCATACGAGCGTTCGCTCTGTAAATGGCGAATACAGCGTGCAATAGGTTCTATTGCCATAACCATGCCAGCTCCTCCGCCAAAGGCATAATCATCTACTTGTTTTTGTTTGGATAAGGAATAATCCCTTATATCATGTAAAACAACCTCTACATGCCCTGCTTCTTGACCACGCTTTAAAATAGAGTGAGCAAAGAAACTTTCCATCAATTTCGGAACAACCGAGAGAATATCTATACGCATTGTATCTTATGTCTAGTCTTCTAAATAAACGTCTAGCAAACCTTCTGGCAATGCTACAGTCAGCGTTTTAGCCTGCTTATCAGCCGTCAATACAATATCGTCATTTATCGGAATTAATACCTCTTTAGATTTATAGGACATAACCAATAAATCCTGTGCTTGCATGGAGTAAATCGTTTGGACAAGTCCTAACTCTCCCAGCGTAGTATCTATCACCTGAAAGCCTACGATTTCATGGTAATAGAACTGATCATTACCGTCTAAAGATGGTAATACTTCAAGTGGTAGAAAAGCCTGTAAATTAACCATTTTTTCGGCCTGCTCAAAGGTTTCAACATCTTCAAAACGTACAATAGCACGATTTCCTCTAAGTTGATATTCTTCTATAAAAAACGGAATTAACTCCCCTTTTACATCTAAAAAAACACTTTCTAAGTCTTCGTAATCTTCTGGAAAGTCAACATCTAACCATAAGATTACTTCGCCTTTTATACCATGTGTTTTGGTTATTTTACCTAGTTCGTAACAATTATCCTTAGTCATAACGAAGAAATTGCATAATGGTCACACTCATTATGCAAAATTAACAATTGATATTAAAAAAAAATGATACAAACCTATTAATAATAACAGATTTGTATCATTTTCTAAAGGTTTTCCTTGAAAATTACTCAGCTGATTCAGTAACTTCTGCAGACTCTTCAGAAGATTCTTCTTGAGCTGGAGCTTCCTCAACTGTGTTTTTCTTAAGAATTGCAGCAGCACGAGCAGCATTGAATTCAATTTCTTTTGCAAGACGAGCAGCTTTTTCAGCAACACGTGAAGCATCCAATGAATCTGCGGCTCCTGATATTTTCGTATCTTTTGTTGCTTTCCATTCTGCGAACTTAGCGTCAGCAGCTTCTTGAGCAATTGCTCCTTTGTTAACACCTACTTGTAAGTGTTTTCTCAACAATACGCCTTTCAATGACAAGATAGAACGAGTAGTATCCGTAGGTTGCGCTCCGTTCATTACCCATTTGAACGCTTTATCTTCGTTTAAAAGGATAGTAGCAGGGTTTACGTTCGGATTGTAAGTCCCGATTTTTTCGATAAATTTACCGTCACGAGGAGATCTAGCATCTGCAACAACGATGTCGTACATAGCTAATTTCTTACGTCCACGACGTGCTAATCTAATTTTAACAGCCATTATTCTACGATTTAGTGAAGGAACCCGTCCTTCGGTTATGGTATTTGTAAATTGGAGTGCAAAGATAATGAAAAATAGGCACTTGACAATTAGGTTTTTAAAAAATTATTTAGAATTTGTCAATTATATTCTATAAACATTAAATATTGCCGTACCTTTGTGGTTGAAAATGGTCGTCTTATCGCCTCTGCTTGCAGGGGAGGAAAGTCTGGACAGCGTAGAGCATCATGCTTCCTAACGGGAAGGCACGTATTTGGCGACGAATCCGTGACAGCTAGTGCCACAGAAAATTACCGCCCGCAAGGGTAAGGGTGAAAAGGTAGCGTAAGAGACTACCGCCTTAATGGTGACATTGAGGGCAGAGGTAAACCTCATGAGATGAAAGACCAAATAGGTCGGCAAGCAAAGGCGTAAGCCAATGTAAAGGGCTGCTCGTTCGTGCCGACGGGTAGGTTGATAGAGCGTATCGGTGACGATGCGTCGAGATAAATGATGAGACGGTTTTTAGCAATAAAAACTGACAGAATCCGGCTTATAGACCATTTTTATTTTTAAGCTTATTTGATGTACAAGAGTAAATCTAGTACACCAAATAAGCTTTTTTATTTACTACAGGTTTCTACAAACCATCCACTTTTACGTTCAATTTACCCGAAGCATTAATTACTGCTATAATTGAGTTTGGAGTCATGTACACTTTGTCTGGGCTTAAATCGGTTAAGTTTCCACTCATAGCTACCCCTTTCGAAACTGTCTTATTCAAATTCGCTTGCACTTGCTTCTTCATTTCATCCACTTGTCCTGCAATATTGAAGGTCAGTGCTTGTTGCATATTTTTTGCAAACACGCCTTGGAACATCCAATTGGCTGTTCTCAACAGGAGGTTACGGGTATCTAAATCGTAATCAAAGTTTTCAAGATAGATCGACTTCGTTACAGGATTATAAGTCGGTATGCCTTTGAAATACACACTCCCATTGATACTTCCTTTCAAGCCTGCTTTGATAACCATTTTATCGGCTTGTCCATAAATATCAATATCCGTCACTTGTACATTGTATTTCCCATCTTTGAAAGAGAAATTTTGTCCAATCAAAGTATCTGCCGTTAATTTAGCAGCTTCGTTATGCGGGATTTCAGCAATAATTCCTACTTTAAAATCATCAGGAACACTTTGAACAATCTTTAAATCAGGGATGGTTGTCGCCAAATTCACTACTGGCTTTGCCCCTGTCACCGTTTCGGTATAAGCTTTAATAACGATACTCGATTTGATACGATTGTTAATCGTGGTTAACGGAGTCATCTGTAATTCAACAGGGGTTACTTTTAGCCACGTTCTGTATTTATCCGAAAGCATATAGGGTTGCATAGCCGTATTCCATGCTTGTAACACATACTTTTTGATGTCTATGTTCTTTTTAACGGCATCGTCTAAAGCCTTCAACATACCATCCTGTTTTGAATTTAACGCTCTTTCTACTAAACCAGCCACCGAAATCTCTATCCCAGCCAAACGAACTGTTGGTTTTTTCACCCATTCATAACCAATCGGAAAGGATTGTACATTTGCCTGCCAATTGGGAGAAAGCGAAAAGCGAGTACCAAACTTCACATTTAAGTCAAATTGTAGCTCTTGAGGTGGAATACTCATTCCCATCACTTTATAGCCTACTCTTGTCCAAATTTTCAAAGGAACATTAAACGTGAAAGCATCCTCCTGAGGAGTAACAACGATATTTTCTCGCTTCCAAACTTTACACATAAAGTTGTCTGAGTTATTATCGTCCATGCTATTGTCTTCAAAGACTAAGTCTTTAATGTTCGCATTGATTTGTCGTTCGACATCCGCCACGGTAATCTCAAAAGGGATTCCAATGGTTGAAAGGTATTTTTCCACTTGCTTGCCATTATTGGTGTACGATTCTTTTGGTGCCGCTGGATTGGATGTCGTCGTGGCAGTCGAAGTGCCTTTAGAACCAGCACAAGCCTGTAACATAAAACCAATTGAAGCAACACAAATCACTCTCTTTAAAAGTAACATTGGGAAATGGAGTTTAGTATCTGAAATTAACTAAGGCTTATGAAGCACTAGTTCGAAAACGATTAGTTTACTAAAATATTACTTGATTTTCACTTTCGTAGCTCCGTAGCCAAACTTTTCTTTTTGAGCATCCTCGTAATATTTCACGTTTTTATGACCAGAAAGACGCTTGTGAAGTTCATTTCTCAACGTACCATTTCCGACCCCGTGAATAAATACGATTTCGTCCATGCCATTAGCCACTGCGGCTTCAAACTTGCGTTCAAAGGTTGTTAACTGTAATTCCAACATCTGACGGTTCGACATCGTTGAATGGTCATTAGTCAATTCTTCAATATGCAAATCAACTGATTGAGAGGGTTTGGCTGGTAGCTTCAACGGTTCAAGTTTCTCCTGCTTATCAAACATCTTTTCAATGATTTTATCAGGCTCAATCTTTACGGGTGTAACCGCATCTTCGGCATCCAACTGAAATAAATGAGCATCTTTGTTTAACAAAGGAGCTTTTTGGATATTTTTAAAAAACGTAGTTACTCTAAATTTCATTTTTTTTACCAACGGTTCTTTTAAATTCATAAAAGCCAAACGGAAGAAAAAAGCCTGAAACGTAAACGTACCCCATTGTTCAAAATCTTTCACTAACACATCTTGTACTTTGATATGTGTTTTGGGTTTTAATATCCCAGATGCCAAACCTTTGTGATGCGGGTCTGTTCCAACTGACAGCATAAAAGGCAATTCCCAATCCGTATTGTTAATTAGATGTTGGGAAAGTTCTCTGTCATTTAATGGAACAAATGCCATGTATAGCCCTTTATTAGCCAAAATTTCGGGTGCTGTGGAATTGCCCGTAAACGTTCTTGCTTGTCCTAACTCACGCTGAGGAGCGAACGTTTGCGTAGCCACTTTTCCAGTATTAAATACTTTTTTTTCTAATTCATTAATCAAGACAGCTTCTGAGCGTTGAACAGGGATTTTAAAACCATCTTCAATCTCTACTTCAATACAGTTATTGGGTAATAACTTTGTAATAATCCCCTCTTCACGCCCGTGTACGAGCCTTACTTTATCGCCAATATTCATAATTCCGTTTTTTATGTTGTTGCAAGCAAAGTTAAGGACTGCATTTCCAATTCGCAAAGAAGAATAATCAGACAGAAATATAAGTCAGTTTTTGCCCTATAAAAACTTGTGTAAAACTTCATTTTAACTTATTATTGCAAACAAATACCTATTACCCAATCAGAATTGTTTTACACAAATTAAATAAAAACCAACATGGAAAAAACGGGAGAAATTCTACTTTATCAGGCCGAAGATGGTCAAACAACACTTAATGTTCAATTAGAAAAAGACACGGTTTGGCTTACGCAAGCACAAATGGCAGATTTATTTGATTTAGATCGAAGTGTTATGACAAAGCACATTCGTAATATCTTCAAAAGTGAAGAACTAGAAGAGAATTCAGTATGTGCAATTTATGCACATACTGCCAATGATGGCAAAAAGTACAAAACTAAGTTTTACAATTTAGATATGATTTTGTCGGTTGGCTATCGAGCCAACTCCAAGAAAGCCACCCAATTCAGAATTTGGGCAAATAAAATTCTAAAACAGTATCTCATTAAAGGTTATGCGATACAAGATAAGATTAAGGTCGAACAGTATGAAAATTTACGTCAAACGGTTAGCTTATTAGCTAATGTGTTAGAGCGTAAAGAATTGTCTGCCGATGAAGCGACAGGCTTACTAAAAGTCGTAACGGACTTTGCTTATGCCTTGGATGTGTTGGACAAATATGACCATCAGGTACTGAACATTGAAAACACTTCTACGGAACAGTACTTCACCATTACTTATTCAGAAGCAATGGAAGCTATCAGAAGTTTGGGAAGTAAATTTGGTAGTAGTACACTCTTTGGAAACGAAAAAGACAACTCTTTTAAAGGCTCAATTGCTACGATTTACCAGTCATTTGGAGGGGTTGACTTATATCCAAGTATAGAAGAAAAAGCAGCTAATTTACTGTACTTTGTTGTTAAAAATCATTCGTTTAGTGATGGCAATAAACGAATTGCGGCCTTCTTATTTGTCTGGTTTTTAGAGCGAAATAAGTTACTTTACACCCCAACAGGTAGCAAGCGAATAGCAGATAATGCCCTTGTTGCATTAACACTAATGATTGCCGAAAGTAAGCCAGATGAAAAAGATATGATGGTACGAGTTGTGGTCAGTTTGATTAACGGAAATAATTAGGATAAATACATACAAGGAAGTGC
>JARXAV010000199.1 GCA_029865665.1 Flectobacillus sp.
TAAGGTATAAGTTCCTCCATCCGCAACGCTAAGTTGATTGCTTTGGCTAAGCGTTTTTAAATTCTGTTCCCAGTTATATTGGTAAGGACTTTTCCCTCCCGTAATGGTAGTTCCTAATAAGGTTGGTTTTGTACCACATACCATCGTATTTCCTATGATTTTAGCTACTAAATCATTGGTGTAACTGGTAATAATATACGGTTCTGAGTTAGCTCCGATACAAGTCTTAACAGAATCCCCCACACTGTATTTTTCAGCACAATAGACCGTAATAGCCGTTGAGGCAGTTTTAGGAGTAAAAGTTAAGGTGCTGGTTTTCTCTCCCGTTGACCAGACGTTGGCATCGCTCGAACAGGTACTTGTTAAGGTCGTGGCAACACCTTCACACACAGGATTTATACTGGCTGTAATGCTTGGTTTAGAAGCATTCAAAACGTCAATCGTAAAAGCTGGGGAAGTAACCGAACAGTTTTCACCCTGACTAACAGTCACCTCATAAGAACCCGATTCTGTGGCAATGTAGGTGATATTGGTAGCATTCGGAATCGCTATTTTATTTCGTTTCCACTGGATTTTGAAATCGGTAGTCAAAAGTTCAGCACTTCCAAGTGTTAATGGGTAGTTGGAGAGATTTAATTTGAGGGTATCTGTCTTACAAACTTTTGAGGATGATGCCGTATGAAATATAGCAACATCGTAGTCACAAGGTTTTGAATCTGGTACAATTTTACCTACAAAGCTTGTATTTTTATAAGCACTGAAATAGTTATGATAGCCTGTAATGAAAATTCCCCCATCAATGGATGAGTTAATCTTTAGGGCTGAATTTGATGTGGAAACCATCGTCTTACTCCAAGTAATTTGGTTATTTTTGCCGCACTTGAAGATGGATTGAATTCCATTTCTTACAATTAATGCACTGTCTGATGTTGCCACTAGTTGATTTCCTCCATTATTGTGTGAAAGAACCTCCACTTTATCCATTGAGAGTTTAACCGTTTTATTATTGGTTACAAACGCTATTTGTTTATCGGCTGTAACGCTGAAATCATTGACCCCAGTTATCGGATAACTCCAAACACGATTACCATTTATTAAAGAAAACATTGAAATTGACGTCGTACTTTTAGCACAGAAATAATTAGCGTTAATTAATTTAATTTGCTCTTCAATAGTATTATTTTGCCATTGAATTTGTCCAGTGCTACTTAGTTTTAACATACCAGAAGAAGTAAGCAGAATTACACCATTATCATCTGTAGCTTGTAAGTTTACAATCGTATTTTCTAGGGTCATTCCCCAAAGAAGTTTTCCTGTTTTTGCGTAACAGCTAACCTGTTGATTAAGCATATCAGTCACTGTGAAAAAAATATCATTACTAGCAACAGAAGTTGGGAGGGAAGAATAAAGTCTTCTATCTATAGCGATAGACCACTCTGTATTTCCAGTTTGACTATATTTTGCTATTGTTCCAAACCAGCTGTCAAGCAATAACAGACCTCCATCATTGGTAGCTTTTACATCATACTTCGCACATGCCTTTACATTAGAACATTCACTGAGCGATTTTTGCCAAGTAATCTCTCCACTTGCTCCAAATTTATATAAGATGGGAGTTGTATAACCTAGAGCTACATCATTTTCCAATGCAAAAAAACCTGTTGATTTAGTTTCATAACTGGTAAGATTTGTTATGTAGTTTACTGTATAACTTTTCGTAGGATTAGGTAATTCTCTGACCCACTGTACACTAGGGGTTTGTGCAAAGCTATCTAGTAACAATAGTGAGACTAAAATAGAGATAAGAGTTGTGCGTAGAAAAAACTTCATGTGTCTTGAATGTTTAGATGAATTCGAATAACTACTTGAGAGACGTAATTGGGAGTAGAAAGGGTTGCATGAGGTTAAAAAAAAAGAGTTACGACTGAAAAAACAATCGTAACTCTTATCTACTTTCTTCAAAAAATTACTCCATTACTTTCGGAACACGGAAATATTCGCCGTCTTGTTTGGGAGCATTTTTTAAGCCTTGTTCACGGCTAATGTTTGGAATCACCTTGTCTTCACGAAGAGCGTTTACCTCTAAACTCATGTGAGTTAAAGGTTGTACCCCATCGGTGTCTAGTTCGTTTAATTCTTCCATCCAGTTGAGTACTGAGTTTAGCGAATCCAACAATCCTTGTTCTTCGGATGCGGGCATTTCTAAACGTGCCAAATGGGCTATTTTTTGTAATGCGTCGTTATCTATTTTCATGTTGTTTTTAATTTTTGTAACCACACGGGCAATGATGTTGAATTATGAATTTTAAATTTTGGATTTAAGTACTCCGACACATTTAACCGCATTATGTTTTAATGCGTTCGTGAATAAGTCTTTACGAAATGTCAGTTGAAAACGGTCTGGCATTTTAATCCAAAATTCATCATTCAAAATTTATAATTATTACCTAGTTATACTTCTTCTTCGTCTCTTCCTCTTAGTTTTTTATCATCCATGTGTTTATTCAAAAACTCATTGATTTTATCAATATCAATGCTACGGTTGATTTCACCAAAGGAATTAATCGAAATGTCGAATCCACCTAACTCTGTATGAACTTTAGGTAACTCTTTTTTGGGAGTAACTTTCTTTTTTGCCATGGTTACAAATGATTTATTATAAAGTCGTCTTTTTAGTTATCCTAAAAGGCATCGAGTTTGCAAGGCACATAGGCACAAAGACCAACCTATCAGTAAAATGCGACCTACTTGTTTTACAAATCTAATCCAGTTTAGTATCAAATGACAGTTTTTGCTAAAAATATGGAGCATTTAAGCAATCAGACATATTTTTTTAAAAATCATATAAGTATAGTTGGCATAAGTAGTTGATTTTCAAACATTAACACAACTATGTTTTCTATGTATCTATGTGGTCGAATACGTCGGGGTACTTAATTCAAAATTCATCATCCAAAATCTATCATTTCACTAGAGCGTAGTCAATGCTTTTTCTAAACGAGCTACCACATCTTCTTTACCCATAATTTCCATTGAAAGCATCAAGTCTGGGCCAGCACCTAAACCCGTAATGGTTACCCGTAACATTTGCATTACTTTTCCCATTTTGATACCCAATTTTTCTAATTCGGCACTCAAGGTATGTTTAATTTCGTCTGCTACAAAATTATCTAAGCCTACTAACGCTTCCTTAAATGCAGCAATTCCACGCTTGGCATCATCATTCCATTTTGAGGCAACAACGGCTTCGTCGTAACTGCTTGGAGCTTGTAATAATGCCTTGGCTTCACTCGCAATTTCTTGAGGGAAGGTTACACGTTCTTTGAATAAATGTACGATTTTAACTGCTTTTTCAGCATCAATGTCGCTTAAATATTCCTTTGCTAGTTCTTCATCCGAACGTAACTTTAAGTACTGCTGGTTGAACCATTTCGCCTTGTTAATGTCAAATTTAGCACCCGCTTTATTGATTCTTTCTAGCGTAAAGGCATCAACTAATTCCTGCATTGAGAACATCTCTTGCTCTGTTCCAGGATTCCAACCCAAAAATGCTAAGAAGTTTGTAACTGCTTCTTTCAAATAACCTTCTTCACGGAAACCTTTTGCGGTAGAACCATCTGGGTTATTCCATTCTAACGGAAACACAGGGAAACCTCCTAAATCAGCATCACGTTTTGATAATTTACCGTTTCCTTCTGGTTTCAGTAATAAAGGAAGGTGAGCAAATTGCGGCATTGTGCTTTCCCAACCTAACGCTCGGTATAACAACACGTGTAGGGGAGCAGAAGGTAACCATTCTTCTCCACGAATTACGTGGGTAATTTCCATCAAATGGTCATCTACTACGTTGGCTAAGTGGTAAGTAGGCATTCCGTCCGACTTCATTAATACCTTGTCGTCAATCGTCGAAGAGTGAACGTGTACCCAGTCACGAATTAAATCCTTCAAGCGGATTTCTTCTTTCGCAGGTACTTTCAAACGAATGACATAAGGTTCGCCCGCTTCGATTTTTGCTTTTGTTTCTTCTGCTGAGAGCGTCAACGAGTTCTTTAAACGAGTACGAGTAGCAGCACTGTATTGAAATGCAGAACCTTGAGCTTCAAATGCTTGACGCATGGAATCTAATTCTTCCGAAGTATCAAACGCATAATAAGCCTTGTCTTCGTCGATTAGTTGTTGAGCGTATTTTTTGTAAATATCTTTGCGTTCCGACTGGCGGTACGGAGCATGAGGGCCACCCACACCAATACCTTCGTCGATGGTAATTCCTAACCAGTTAAGTGCCTCGATGATGTAGTTTTCTGCTCCTTCTACAAAGCGAGTTTGATCGGTATCTTCAATTCTTAGGAGCATGGTTCCTCCTAATTTCTTGGCTAATAAATAATTGTATAAGGCTGTTCTAACACCTCCGATGTGCAAAGCACCCGTTGGACTCGGTGCAAAACGAACTCTTGTTGGTTGACTCATTTTAAAAAATTGGTTATTTATTGAAAAGCTGTCCTTATTCTTGCGTCAAACTGGATGGAAGCATTGCCAGAAAAGGTAAGCATTTGTCGTAATTCAGTTCGTAATAATTAATTCCTAAGTTGATATTTTTATAATATTCAGCTTGCTGACTTTTGTAATATCGTTCGGTTTGTAGTTTCCAGAGGTCTTTGCCCAATTTTTCGGCTAAAAACCATTTTTCTAATAACCTTGCAGCTCGTCCATTTCCATCTCTGAATGGGTGAATATGCACAAATTTTAAATGAATAAGTGCGGCATGATAAAAGACTTGTTCAAGGGTTAGTGTCTTTGAAAGTAAGAAGGCAATCTCCCCAAAAAAAGTTTTCATCGTGGCAGGAACGAACTCTTCTTCGATTGCCAAATAGACCAGACCGGTTGCTTCGAAAACCCCCACTTTATCATTTCTATACTTTCCTCTCAAACTTGCTATGACTAATTTTTTAGCAAGAAGTTTGTGGGTTTGAAGCAAGTTTTTCTCTGTTAATTTTTCGTTTTGTGCAAATTGATAAGCAGTAATTAAATCATCAATTTCTTGTACTTCCTTCGATGCTTTCAAGCCATTTTTTGAATGTTTTAAATTCATGAATGAATTCAAATTAAGGCTATTTCCTTCAATATTAGATGAATACACCGCAGAAGCTTGCGTTTGATACCCCAAGTCAAGCTGATTGTCTTGCAAATTTGTTAAAGCAAAAAGTGTTTGAATATCTTTTCCAATTAACGCAAAAAAAGGGTCAAAATATCGTTTATCTGTTACGTTCATTGGCTAAAAACTGTCATCTTTTAAAGAACATAAGATTCTTTCTAGTGTTATTCTAGCATTAATAGCATCTAATCTTGTAATATCTTCGTTTTTATGAATGTTATTGACGTGTACTCGATTACGAAGTTGAGTAATAAATTGCATATCGTCCTTACTTGCACTGCCATCGTAGTCTCTGATTAAATCGGAAAGCCCCCTTTTATGATTTAATTTCTTGTCTAATAAACCTTCTACAACCGTTCCAAAATTTATGACTGCATTTTTATAAAGACCATTATCTAAAGAGAATTGGCCTTCAATATAATGTTTTGATATTATCTCTAAACTTTTATCAGGTATGGAGTAGTTTTTTCCTTTAATTAGAAAATCGAGTACTGTTATATTATCAGGTTTTATATAAAAATAATTAATGTCATATGTGATTTTATCATGACTTTCCATTTTAACACCTGACTCCAACCATTTTGTTTTGTATCCATCAAATATAAATGAAGAACCTTCACTACATATTATTCCTTCAACGTTAAGAGTAATACTATGAATATGGTAACAGTTTATAAAAGGGGTGAAAATTTCTTGAGTTTCTTCAAGAATACATTTTGGGTCAATATTGAATACAGCTTTGTGCATTTATATGTATTTTAGATTGATACCAGCTCCTTACTTCACCGCAATACAAGAAATTTCTACGTTTACATCCTTTGGTAAACGAGCTACTTCTACGGTTTCACGAGCAGGAGGATTAGCTTCAAAATAGCGACCATATACTTCGTTGATAGTGGCGAAGTTATTCATATCTTTTACGAAAATAGAACACTTTACCACGTTCTCGAAGTTCATTTCTGCGGCTTCAAGAATGGCTTTTAAGTTTTCCATTACCTGACGAGTTTCCTCTTCAATACTTGCTCCAAACTGAGCTGCCATTAAAGCAATTTGTCCAGAAACGTATAGTGTGCCATTCGATAAAACAGCTTGTGAATAAGGGCCAATAGCTGCGGGAGCTTTATCTGTAAAAATAATTTGCTTGCTCATGATGAAATAAGGCTGTGAATTTCGTTAAAAACTTCTGCAAGTTACAAAAACCATTTTGCATAGTTCTATCTTAATTTCTGTACTTTTACAAAAAAACAAAAACCAGTACTCATTCGACCTCCCAAATAATCTTTTAGACGCTTATGTTACCCATCCAACGAATCCATCACGTTGCCATTATTGTTGGTAATTACGATGTATCTAAACACTTTTATACGAAGGTGTTAGGTTT
>JARXAV010000214.1 GCA_029865665.1 Flectobacillus sp.
ACTTACGAACATACGGTCTTTCATACGTTTAAAGTTGGAGATACCGTAAACTTAGAGTTTGACATTGTAGGAAAATACATTCGTAAAATGATGGGAGGAACAGCGGGATTTAACCCCTTGAACTAAAAATAAGCTTGTTAAGACTCTTAGGTATAACCTGTTTGAATTTTCGTAGAGCCACGTGCGTAAGCAATGAATATATACTGTTTGAGCGCAGCGAGTTTATATATTCTTGATTTTTTTGTTACTTTTTGTATCAAGACAAAAAGTAAGGCTAAGAATTAATCAAAGAATAATGTTTTTAGAAAGTTGAAACAGCTTCATCATAGAAAAGGCTGTCCTCGAAAAGACAGCCTTTTTGTTATTCTTTTACTTCCGTTGCCGAAGTGGGGTTTTCAGTTGGTTTGATTCCCATCAATTCGCCAAGAAATTTCTCAATGCCAGGGAATTTGTCTATCAATGCAGCAGCACCTTCCGTTTTCAATTTCTCAAAATACTCAGGAGCTTTGTCGATAGCATCTTCAGCTTCTGTCTTGAGATTGTTGGCCTTTTCTTTTAAATCGGCGGCTAGTTTCTCACCGTCTTCACTTTGTAAATACTTATTCAAAGCAACGCCTGCGGCTGCTCCGAGAATAAATGTTGCAAGATGTTTTGCGTTTACTGACATGGCTGAACTGTGTTAAATGGATAAAAATATGTTTTAAAACTTAGGCGAATTTTACGAATAACTGATTCTATCCCTAAAATCACCTTTGTAACGAAGCAACCCAAATAAGGTCACTTATTTTGCACTAAATTAGTTCGAATTCGTAATCTTCGCTATGATTTTTGTTGCATGAATTCGTGAGTTTTCTATGAAAAGAGAATGGGTATTCATCCCGCCACAAATAACTCCTGCTAAATAAACGTTTGGAAGGTTCGTTTCTTGTGTTTCTTCGCTATAAGTTGGCTTTCTAATTTCATCAGCACTCAATTCGATGCCGATACGGGTCAGAAAGTCCAAATTAGGCTGATAGCCTGTCATGGCAATCACATAATCATTCGGAATGCTCACTAGCCCTTCAGGGGTTGAGATAGTTACTTCATGCTCACTAATTTCATAAACCGTTGAATTGAAAAACGCTTTAATTTCTCCCTCTTTAATTCGGTTTTCAATATCTGGTTTTGCCCAATATTTTACTCGTGAACCAATACCATCGCCTTTAATGACCATCGTTACATCAGCACCTTTTCGCCAAGTTTCCAAAGCTGCGTCAACTGCTGAATTATTAGCTCCCACGACCAACACTTTTTGCATCGCATAAAAATGAGGTTCTTGATAATAATGCGTCACTTTGGATAAACTTTCTCCCGCTATATTCATCAAAAAAGGAATGTCATAAAAGCCTGTTGAAATAATGAGGTGTTTGGTAAGGTACTGTCCTTTGCTTGTTTTTACCTCATATAGTTCGTCGATAGGTCTAACTCCTTCTACCGCTTCAAAAAGTTGAATGTTTAGTTTTCGGTGCAAAGCCACTCTTCTATAATATTCTAAAGCTTCCGAACGAGTCGGTTTAGCATTATTCGATACAAAGGGAATGTCATCTAACTCTAAGCGTTCAGAAGTACTAAAAAAAGTCATGTTAGCAGGGTAGTGGTACAGGGAGTTCACCAAACATCCTTTTTCAAGAATTAAGTAATTCAGACCAGCTTTTTGAGCTTCCAAACCACAGGCTAACCCAATCGGGCCAGCTCCTACAATTATTAAATCATATTGTTTCATAACTTTTTTGGGTATCAATGTTCTAGGTATCAAGTTTATAAAGGTAGATAAATGTAAGTTTTTAAAGGCATATAGGCACAAAGTATCAAATACGATAGCTGTTTTTTATTTCAAAAAGCTCGTTTAAAAATACTTACTTCAATACACTCTGAGTGAAATTATTAAGTGGTACAATCCTAATTCACAACTCTTCATTGTATTACGGTTGTCTCATGCGTTGAATCATCACGAAGTATTTGCCTAACATTTCCCTATCTTTTTCGATGGCTTCTAAATTTTGAAAGATTGCTTTTTTATTTTCGGGAATACCCTTGATTTTTGCTTGATCCGATATACTATCATAATACCATAAGCCTTTTCTTAGTTCCTCTTCCCCTTGTTTTAATAGAGCATAAAGTTGGTCTTTATTATCCAAAGCCGTTCGTTGTTGCTCTTGCGGTGATTTCTTATTCTTTATTTTGCGAGATAGTTGGGCATATTTTTCTAAGTAAGTCAACGAAACATTCGCTGAATAGAACCCAAGAATATTTTTGGCGTTGTCATTACTAGGATCAAAACGAAGAATTCTTTTTTGGCTATTCAATACTTTTTGGGTAGAATCTAGTCGTTCGTAAATTTTTAAGGTATCTGGAAACGACAAGTAGGTCAAGGGCGAATTTTGGTTTGTGTTATTTTGGATGAACGATTCTTTTGAGATAGGTAAATAAATCAGTTGCCAAAGTGGGTCAGATGGCCAATGGGTTTCTCTAAACACCGCTGGTTGAGTCATATAGAATTCGGTATTAATCTTTCTGACAAATTGCTCGTTTAAAATAGCTCCAGCACTCCAAGTTAAGTCTAGCAAATACCATTTGTTATTCAACTTAACAGCGTTCCATGCGTGGCTTTCAAATCGGTAACTATGGTCATTTGGGTCAGATGAATTACGAACTTTCCCTAGTCCTTCAATGACTTCGGCTTTAATACCTACTTGTTTACATAACTGATAAAAAAGGGTTGAATACCCACCACAAAGGGCTTTTTTTGTTTTTAAAACGTTGCTACAAGACTGGGTTTGTCCAAGGTCAAGAAGCGGATACATCGTTTTGAAAGTCGCATAATCATATTCAATGTTATGGCTAATCCAATTATAAAATGCAGCTACTTTCAGAGAATCGTTGGCTTGATGTTCACTTAGTTGATAGGCTAAGGATTTAACATCAGATTGGGCGAATAAGGCTGTTGAAAGGAAATTTAAAAGAGCAAAAATGATTAACTTACGCATTGTTTGTTGGGTTATAGTCTTGATGTAATTAGTGGTTAATCGGGGTTATCTATAAACAGATAAATAGTACTGTTTACAGATAACGAAATTTATAAATTATTGGTAAGTGTTTACCTTAAAATAACCTAAAAAATGCCTTTTAAACGATTATGCGTACTGATTTTTAATCTTTTCAAGCAATACGTCGTTGATTTTTTTATAACTTTCAACTGTCCAGCCTGCAACGTGCGGGGTAAGGATGACGTTTTTTTGTTGGAATAAGGCATCATAAATGACTTCTTGTTGAGACGTTAATTTTGCCATTTTTTCATTTTCTAATACATCCAAACAAGCTCCTCTAATTTTTCCCGATTGTAAACCTTTCAAGATAGTTTCTACCGAAGCAATTTCGCCACGGGAAGAATTAACCAGAAAGACTGATTTTTTACATTGATTCAAAAAGGCATCATCAAACCACATACGGGTTTCTGATGTCAGGGGAACATGAAAGGAAAGAAGGTCTGCTTTGGCTAACAATTCTTCGAGCGATACCTCTCTCACAAAATCAGTCCCGAAACCTTGTTTATATTTGTCATAAGCAAGCACTTGCACGCCAAAACCTTTCAATCGTTCAGACAGGGCTTGACCCATATTTCCAAAACCAATGATGCCTACGGTCATTCCTTTTAATTCGATACCTCGATTAGCCTCCCGTAACCATACTCGTTGACGCACTTCAGCATCTGCTGTATTAATTTTATTGAATAGGCATAAAATCATCCCTATTACATGTTCAGCAACGGCATCACGATTGCCCTCATTGGCCGCAAATACCTGAATGTTTCGGTCACGAGCGGCATCAACATCAATTAAATCCAGTCCTGCTCCAGCTCTTCCAATAAATTCAAGTTGTGTGGCTTTATCTAATACTTCAATGTCAATTTTTGTTTTACTTCTGATGATTAATCCCTGATAATTTCCAATAATCCTTAGCAATTCATCTCTTTGAATAAAGGGTTGATAGTCGGGTGTAAATCCTACTTCTTCTAACATCGGAATTATGCTCTGGTGCATATCGTCTGCTATTAAAACGGAACGGTTCATAAATTTGTATCTGGTTTTTATGTACTGATAAATAAAAAACAAAGGTACGCTAGGATGCTCGAATAGGGGAATCTTACCCTTATTTTTATACCTAATTTAGCTTTGTATAAATAAAAAAGCTACCCCTTGAAACAAGAGATAGCTTTTCATACTAGAGAAACGAAATTCTTAGAATTTTAGTTTCTTTAAGTTATTTAAACCAATTTCTACACCTTCTAGCGGTGTACGCTTATAGGCTTCTAATTCTATAACAAAATGCTTGATGCCTCCTAAATTCTTTTGGTTAAAAATAGTTTGGAAGTTAATATCACCTTCTCCAACTTCAACACTTACTTTTTTAACTGGGTCATGGTCTTTTACGTGAACATAAGGGAAACGACCTGGGTATTTTTTGAACCATTCAACAGGTTGTTGACCAGCAACAACTACCCAATATAAGTCCATTTCAAACTTCACAAGATTTTTATCGGTGTTGTCTAAAAGTGTTTTATACAACATTTCGCCGTTATACTCTTTGAATTCAAAATCATGGTTGTGATACCCAAATTTCACTCCAAGCGTCTGGCAGTATTTGGCCGCAACATTGAAAATGTTAGCCATTTCTTTAGCCTTTAAGCGGTCAGCATCAATCATATATGGCACAAAGCTCGACTCAACCCCCATTAATTTAAGGTCAGCAATCGCTTTTTTGAAACTATCAGACAATGCACCATTTGTATAGTCTGCACTCGTTACCATTTGGTGGAACGAAGGCATTTTTAAGCCATTTTTCGCTAATTCTGCTGCAAATTCAGAAACAGTAAGTCCAAAGAGTTTTCCGTCTTTATAGCCAAAACCTTCTACTTCTTTGTAGCCCATTTTCGCTAATTTAGCCAACGTACCTTTCGGGTCAGCAGCCATATCGTCTTTTACTGACCATAGCTGAAGACCAATATGACGAACAGACTTTTTAGGTTTTGCTAATAAATCTGTGCTAAACATGGTTGCAAAACTTGCTGCAACGAGACCTGTTTTTAAGAAATCACGGCGTGATTGTTCGTTTTTCATTTGTTCTTAATATAGAATGTTAATTGGGAGGATATAATTTTAGCTCTAAGTCGTTTGACAGCTTTGGCTAATTACCCAAAAATAATGAAAATTGTTACTTTTCCTGTGTGGGCTTATCCATACTTTGACGATTTTTGACAATATCAATGGCCGTAAAAATCGCATGAAGCATAGAGGTCTCACTTGCTTGGTTCTTACCAGCAATGTCATACGCTGTACCATGGTCTGGCGACGTACGCACGACGGATAAACCTGCTGTGAAGTTCACACCTGTTTCAAATGCAATGTATTTAAACGGAATCAATCCTTGGTCATGATACATGGCTAAAACGGCATCGTATTGTTTAAATTGTGCCATTCCAAAAAAACCATCCGACGGGAAGGGACCAAATACCAAATGCCCCTTTTTCTTAAACTCTTCTAGGGTAGGAGTAATGATGTCTCTTTCTTCAGTCCCTAAAAGTCCTTGTTCACCCGCATGAGGATTTAATCCTAAAACAGCTACTTTAGGTTTTTGAATTCCGAAATCATTTTTCAACGATTCTAGCATCAGGGTCAGTTTCTGAGTGATTCGTTCTGGCGTAATGCTCGAACGTACACGTCCTAAAGGAATATGACCCGTGACAACCCCAACTCTAATATCTTCTGAAACTAAAAACATCAAGGAGTCTTTTGCTTCAAAGGCTTCCGTAAAAAACTCGGTATGCCCTGGGAATTTGAATTCCTCCGACTGAATATTGTGTTTATTAATTGGTGCGGTTACAATGGCATGGATATACCCATTTTTTAAGTCTTCCGTTGCTTTTTGTAAACATGCAAGTGCTGCCTGTCCTGCTTCGGGAGTCACTTTACCGATGGCAACTTCCGATTGTTTATCATCCCAACAGGTAATTACATTCGTAACTTTTGGGTTTAATTGTTGAATCGACGGGATATTTTGCAAAGTCCAGTCCTTCAACTCTAATGATTTACGATAAAAACTTAAAATACGCTGAGATCCGTAGATAACAGGGGTACATATTTTTAGAATACGATTGCTTGAAAGAGCTTTTAGAATTACTTCAGGCCCAATGCCGTTGTAATCTCCCAAAGTAATACCAATGATTGGTTTTTGATGTTCCATAATTTGTTTTTGATTCACGTATAGCGTTGCTGTATTGCGATACGGATACGCTACCTATAATTTTCTGCAAGTTTAGGGAAAAGACTGTGAAATAAAAAAGGTTTGAATCGCTAATGCGTCAAACCTTTCGTTTTAATGTCCTTGAGATTGATTGGAAAAATGTTTTTGGGAATGCAAACGACTCCTTGTAGTAAATTTTAGTATCCCATTCCGTTAAGTTTATTTTCTTTTTTAATTGATTTACACTGTTCCACTACAGGGAACTTTTGCTCTTTTAAATACAGACGGAGTTCTCTTAGTCTGCGTCTTGAAATCGTTACTTCATCATGTGTTTTAAGAATAAATGAGGACTCTAACTTATTAAAAGCAATGATGAATGACGGGTTAATCACCGTGTTTCGATGTATTCTGATAAACCCTGACGATGCAAAAGCTTCTTCATATACTTTCAATGTTTTTGAAAAAACGTTTTTTCTTCCATTGACTAAATGAGCAACCGTATAATTACCTACTCCTTCTAGTAATAGCACTTCAGAGGGTTCAAAAACACATAGAGAACTTCTGATATTAGTTGATTTTAATGGGTGGGACATTGGATTATTCATGGGTTATAATGGGTGTTTATTTAGTAAATATGTATTTTGTAGAATTTTAATTCGTTTTCAGTAGATTTATGAAATTTTGATATTATTCTACTAATATCGTTTTTATAAAGTAAGGGGACAAACTTTTTTCGTAATTTTAAGTGTGAATGGTAATATTCTTGAGTAAATGGCATAATTAACAAATGATAATTAAGTTTTTTTATAAAAAAATGAACTATTTTGATATTTCCTAATTGAAATTATATACTCATTTCTAACATGAAAGCAATTATAATTGATGATGAACCAGACTGTGCGAGACTCCTTTCTTTGGAAATTACGAAGTATTGTCCTAATATTGAGATAGTTGACGTTTGTTTGAAAAGTGAAGATGGGCTGCTGAGTATTATTACTCATAATCCAGAACTCGTCTTTCTGGACATAGAAATGCCGAAGATGAATGGCTTTCAGTTGTTAGATCAGTTAGACGAAATTTCTTTTGCGTTGATTTTTACAACTGCTTACGATGAATTTGCGGTAAAAGCATTTCGGTATAGTGCGATTGATTACTTGTTGAAACCTATTCTAGCAGAAGAACTGTTGATTGCCGTAAAGAAGGCGGGTAACGGGAGAACCAAGCGAAGTCAAATTTTTCATTTGAAAAGTCAATTAGAAAATAGAGGGAAAAATAATCTCTCTGAAATTGCGTTACTTTCCCAATACGGTTTATCTTTTACTCAATTAAAAGAAATTCTCTACTGTGAATCTGACAACAATCTGACACACCTATACTTACTCAATGGGCAAACGCTTTCATTAACAAAGACGATTAGTGAAATTCAAGAACTTTTAGAGGAGTATCATTTTTTAAGGGTACATCGTCAGTATATTGTTAATCTCAATCTGATAAAAAAGTTTGTTAAGGCAGACAATGCAGTCGTTTTATTCAATAACGAAAGTATTCCTGTTGCGAGAAGCCAGAAGGATAGGCTGATGGAAAAGTTTGATTGGCTTTAAGGTCTTATTACGGTTTATAATTATCATTTATTAATCAGTTCAATTAACGATATCGTTTCTAATCTGCGTTTTGCTCATGTTATGGATGCCTTTTTCCTTAATTTTCATAGTAAATCGTATTTTTGTTGCCTATTTATCTTGCTAAAGTATTAACTTTAAGCAGTATTTTGGTTTCAGTTTCGGAGACTATTTCTCCGACTAAAAAGCATATTTTATTAGGAGGGACTAGTAACCATACGAGGTAATTAATAAACCAAACTATGATCTAACCCATTAATGTAAAAATCCCAAACAAGTATGAAACTAGATTTTTCGGCGGTAGAAAGCTATGCAATGCAGTATGCTGGTAAAGTTTGCGACGATTTTTTTAACAGGAGTACCATTATCAATGGACAGCAAATTCTCAAATTGAGCAATGTTGCTCAAGTAAATACCTTTGTATTAGGAGATTTGTACGAACGTTGGATTGAAGATGCCATTCATTTTAGAAGTCCTTTTTTCGATTTCGAGAATGAGGAAGTAACTGCGGCATTAAAAACCTTAATGAATACCGTTTCGCATCACATAGCCGTGAAACGAGAAAACTTTGAACCTGTTTTAAGCAATGCGGTGAAAAAAACGCTTATTTTGCTCTTAGACCCAAGTAAGTATTTTGATGATTTTGTAAGAGACTCTTCTGATATGAGCTTGACTAAAGAACGTTTATCGAGTTTGGTCAAATACACGAAGGTCAATAATGGTGTAGCTAAACAGTTAGCCGAAAAGTTGGGTTCGGAAACTAAAGTTCATACCTCCAAAGCACTACTATGGTTAAATGAAATTGCAGACAACGTTCAGTTTGAAAATCCAGACAAATATTTAGAGATTTTTAATACAACGGTAGCTCTTCAAAAAAGTAATCTTTTTGTGAAAGATGAGAGTGCTTTGAAAAAAAGTAAATCGTTTTTTGATACCGATATAGATTTTAACAAGGAGGACGATACACCTTTGCCTACGGTTTCTTATGTTCAGGCGAAGATTGAAAAAGAGGGAATTCCTGAGTATGTAAAAGAAACAGCACCTAGTTCTTTAAATGCTTCATTTCATAATGATTTACCAACGGTAAATGATTTAGTAAGCAAAGAAATTATTGGGAGTGGTAAGTCAGAATTAGCCTTCAATCGTCCAGTAAAAAGCATTGCAGATGCAGTTACGTTAAATCAAAAATTCTTATTTATTGGAAAACTGTTTGAAGGTGACATCAACGCATATAACAAAGCATTAGAAGAATTAGATGCTTGTGCTACTTTCATGGACGCAAAAAATATTATGAATAAGTCTTTAGCACCCAAATATAATTGGATTATGGCGGCTGAAGAAGCAAACGACTTTTTAGAAATGGTAAGTCGTCGTTTTCAGTAATCATAGTCGTTAAAGAGCTTGTATAAGGGAGGTGTGTGAAAAGTCAAAAGTTTATGAGTGACTGTCGCTTAAATTAAAGCTAAAAATAGAAATTTTATTTGGTGCAAAATGCTTTAAACTCTACACTTTTTACACTCCTCAATATATGCAAGCTAAGTACTCGTTGATAAATAGTTTATGAAATTTTTGTCTCAAGATATAGCATAAGCTATTAGAGAATAGTGGTTTATCGAAATCTTTGAACTTTAAACTGACGACTACTTACTCAATGATACCCTATTGGATTTTATACTAGAGCAAGGCTACTAGCTCGTTATTTTACACTTATTAATCAATATGAAAAAAATAGTTTTACTATTCGTAAGCTACTGCTTTTGTATGTCCACCTTCGGACAAGACTATCCCCGAAA
>JARXAV010000291.1 GCA_029865665.1 Flectobacillus sp.
GCCTTAGCTCGTTTGTATCCATATCAGATTGGTAAAAAAGGAAACCTTCAAGAATGGTATTACGATTGGGAAGACGAAGACCCTCAACACCGTCATCAGTCGCATTTATTCGGTCTTTTTCCTGGGCATCATATCCGTCCAGACAAAACACCAGAATTAGCGGATGCTTGTCGTAAAACCCTAGAAATCAAAGGAGATTATACAACAGGTTGGTCTAAAGGATGGCGAATTAACCTATGGGCAAGACTTTGGGATGGTCCTCGTGCCTACAAAATGTACCGTGAATTATTGAACTACGTTGATCCTGATAATTATCAAGGACCCGATAAAAAGAAGGGAGGGGGAACGTATCCTAACTTGTTAGATGATCACGCTCCTTTTCAGATTGATGGAAATTTTGGAGGAACAGCCGCCGTTATCGAAATGTTAGTGCAGTCAGACGAAAATGAAATCCGCTTATTACCAGCTATTTCGGATGCTTGGGCAGAAGGTTCTGTAAAAGGTATTTGTGCCAGAGGTGGATTTGAATTGGCAATGGACTGGAAAGATAAAGCCCCTACAAAAATTACGATTTCTTCTAAAAAAGGAGGAAAAACAACCTTAGTTTTTGGAAATAAACGTAAAGAAATACAGTTAGCAAAAGGACAAAGCTTGACGATTACTTGGTAAAAAATAATCTTTGTGGATCTCTGTGATTCTTTGTGAATCTCCGTGGAATAAATTGTACCACTGAGCTGCACAGAGAATCACGGAGTTTCGCAGAGAAAAATAATCTTTGTGAACCTCCGTGTTTCTTTGTGGTTCTCCGTGGAGTAAGCTGTACTGCTGATTCTTTTTCTACAATACCAATTCTTTCTCAACCAATTCTATAACTTTTAAAGAGAAAGGCATGAGCGGGTGAATACCAAAGGGGAGTTTGATGTTAGTGCCGATTCTTAACTGAGAACTATCGTTTGGAATAATTGTCGTATCGTATTTTGTCCAAATGGAAGTAACTGGAAGATGTTTTAAAAGATGAAGATCACCATTAAGTTTTTCTAAGAAAAGACTTTTGGGTCGCATTTCTACACAAGCAATTCTATCAAAAACGTAAGCGGTAAACGTACCGTAATGAGGTGTTGAAATCGTAATCAGTTTTTCAGTTCGTTCTAATCCGCCAAGATATTGCAAATAATACCGAGAAACTAGCCCGCCCATACTAAAGCCTATTAATATAATTTTCTGCTCTTCTCCCAAATTAGAATCAATATAAACTTTTAGTTGTTCCGCCATTTTTTCGATGCTAATTGTCCCATTATTAGGTTGTAAGGTCAAGCTATGATATACATTTTTCCCTTTACGTTTCAAGTGTGCAGCCATCCGATTAAAAACTTTACACGTATCCCAAAAGCCGTGTACCATCACGATAGGCGTAGTTGAATCTTGATAAATAGTCATGTTATAAATAGATTTAATGTTTGTTCGTTGTTTTTGATGTACTTTATGACGCTACTCTTTTTTGAAAATAGCTATTGTACTTGGATAATTAGTCAAGTATATATGTTACGTAAATTAGTATTTTTAGCCATATTCCCACTATTCAACAGCAAATAAATATTGCCTGCTATTCATCTCAGCTTGTCATAATTAACACTCAGCGCTAGTTTTAAGTTTGATAGTACTATGTTTTATACAATTTTTACTTTATAAAACAATGTATTTGAAAAAAATGGTACATTTGTGGCATGTTTAAGCAAAATACTACATACACAGATTCTCGCTCAGAAAACTTCCTAACAAATGACAGTCAGCGTTGGCAGGCATTTAAGTTGGGAGACAAACAGGCTTTTGAGCAAATTTATACAAGCTATTTTTCGCACTTGGTCAATTATGGTTCACGTCTTACGAATGATGAAGCATTGTTAGAAGATGCTATTCAGGATGTATTTATTGAACTTTGGAGACGTAGAGAGTTTTTAACGAATGTTGAGAATTTAAAATTTTATTTATTCAAAGCACTCCGTAATCAGTTAAGCCGTAATACCCGCAAGGATGTATTTGAAAATGCGGAAGATATTGATAATTTTTTAGACTTACTTTCGAGTATTTCGGTAGAACAACAAGCTATCGAAGAAGATAGTAACCAAGAACAAGCGGTTGTACTTGAAAACGCCTTGTCTAAATTGACTAACCGCCAACGAGAAGCTATCAATCTCCGTTTTTATCACGGATTGTCCATCAATGAAATTGCTTCACTGATGGATATTACCAAGCAAGCAGTCAATAATACCCTTTCCAAATCGTATGCTGTCTTACGTATTTCATTAAAAGCCTTATCTTATTGGTTTTGCCTTTTTACGGCTTCTCTCTCCTAATTCTATTATATCATAAATAATTGATAATTAGTGTTTTAAAAAATAATTGAAAAATAGTTTATTTTTTTTGATTAGTTTTTTGAAGAAATTGTACCTCTATATATAGAACGCAGTTATTAGATTGCATAAAGATGAAATATAACAATTTTGGGTTAAATGATTTTTTAAATGATGATTCCTTTATCCGTTGGGTACTCTACGGAGAAGATGATTCGTTATGGACAAAAATTGGCGAAAACGATACTACTAAACAGAAACTCATTACCGAGGCTCGTCGTTTAGTATTACAATTGCATGACTACGAAGCCAATACTGTAAATAGTAACATTAATTCTAAAAGTATATGGAGTCGTATTGAAGCAACGTTAAATGAAGATGAGTCTAGTAACGAGATTACAGAACATTGGTATCAGACTATTTCATTCGGTTGGGTAAAATGGGCAGCAGTAATTACTTTGTTTATTGGTTTGGGATGGTGGTTATTGCAGCCTAAAAACAATTATGAAAAGATTACTTACGAAGAGTTGATATCTTCTGTTGACGATAAAAATGCTTTGGTAGAACGAGTAAATGCGAGTGCAATTCCCTTGCGTATTCAGTTAGAAGACGGTAGTGTTATAACGTTAGAAAAAAATAGCAAGTTGAGTTATCCTACTCATTTTGCAGCGGATAGAAGAGAAGTTTTTTTAAGTGGAAACGCATTTTTTGAGATTCATAAAAATCCGATAAAACCCTTTTATGTATATGCTAATGAAGTGGTTACAAAAGTCTTAGGGACAAGTTTTCGAATTCAGGCCTTTGAGCATGAAAAGCAAGTATTAGTGAATGTGCGAACAGGAAGAGTGGCAGTATTTAAACAAAATCGTATCGACCTTGCAGATCCTGAAACCAAAGGGTTAATTGTATTGCCTAATCAACAAGCACTGTTTAACAGAGTAGATGAAAGTTTAAATCGTCGTTTGGTTGAAGACCCTTTGCCCGTGATTGCGGAACAAAAAGTAGAGAAACTGTATCTTGAAGATCAATCTGTTAGCACTGTCCTAAAATTGATAGAACAACGGTACGGAATCAAAATATTGTATAATGAGGAGTTGCTTGCAAACTGTATCATCACCACTTCTCTAGGAAATGAATCGCTTTATGATAAATTAGATGTCATTTGTAAAACAATTGGAGCAAGTTATAAAGAAATTGATGCACAAATTATAGTTGAATCGCAAGGCTGTAGGTGATTGTTGGAAAATACTCTAAGCTACGCTATTTATGCCTGAAATCTTTTAAATGTAAATTTGTACTGATTTAAATAGTTAAAATTCTTATTCACAATGGTTACATATTTTGTTTTGATCACTAATTAAAGAATCTTAGTATAATTTTTTTTAATAAAAAAGGGAAAAGATGTTGGCGCATCTTCCCCCAGAGTCTTAGCCCCTCTTTGCACGTAAAGCTGTGGGGACTAAATCGTTTTGTCCTAATTCAAACAAAAGTTAACAAATGTATGTTAAAACTTCTTACTAAAAAAGAGATTTTCAAAATTATGAAGATCACTGCAATTCAACTTGTCATAGCAATGATGGTTGTGGGAGTTAGTTTCGCTCGTCCATCCTATGCTCAAGAACATTTGAAAGATCGAATTACGCTTACTGCCAACAAGAGCAGTTTGCGGGCTGTGCTGCGGGATATTGAAAAGCAAGTAGATATTGTATTTTCTTATCAGAAAGATGTACTTGCTTCAAAGGAAAAAGTATCTATTTCGTTTAAGGATGAAACCGTAGAATCTATTCTGAATGTACTTCTTAATCCTAGAAATATAAATTTTTGGGTATTAAAGAATAATCAAATAATTCTTACGCAACGCACTACGGCTGAGAATCCTGCTACTCTATTGCCAACTGTCCCAAAGTTCACAGAAGTACAAATACAAGAGGTTACCATCACCGGGACAATTGTCGATTCAGAAAGAGGCGAACCTTTGGCAGGTGTAAATGTTTTCGTAAAAGGCACGCAAAAAGGCACGACATCTGATGCTAGAGGAAAATATGCTATTTCTGTTTCAGACAAAGATGATGTTCTGGTTTTCTCATCAATAGGATATGAGAAGCAAGAAGTTGCAATACTTAAACGTATATTAATAAACGTTAGTATGAAGAGTGGTAATCAGTCATTGGATGAAGTGGTAGTTATCGGTTACGGTAAAGCAAAGCGTAGTGAAATCACAACGTCTATCTCGTCTATCTCTGAAAAAGAAATCAAGAACTTACCTGTTGCTGGTATCGACCAAGCGATGCAAGGGAAAGTGGCTGGGGTAACAATCTCTAGTAATGGAGGGCAACCTGGGGGAGGTATTTCGGTACGTGTTCGTGGGATTACTTCGGTAAATGGAAACGAACCTTTGTATGTCATTGATGGAGTTCCAATGCAAGGCTCACGTAGCAGTATTTCTCAAGACCAATTGGGAGGACAAGCAGGTCAGAGTTCACAGAGTCCTTTGGCGGCATTAAACCCGAACGATATTGTCTCAATTGACGTATTAAAAGACGCATCTGCTCAGGCAATCTACGGTTCAAGAGCTGCCAATGGGGTGGTGGTTATTACGACAAAATCGGGTAAAATTGGGGAGTCTAAAATTTCGTATGAAGTGTATTATGGGCAACAAACCGTGCCTAAAAAGCTTTCTTTATTAAATTTGAGTCAGTTTGCAGCGTATCAAAACTCCTTAGCTCCAGAAATTAATAGTTCTGGGATTGGTTTTTTGACACCCATCGAAGAATTTGCTGACCCAAGTGTATTAGGAGCTGGGACAAACTGGCAAGATGCCGTTTTTCGTAAAGGAATCATCAAAAATCATCAATTGGCATTTTCGGGAGGACAAAACAAAACGAGCTACTATTTCTCGGTGAACTATTTTGGACAAGAAGGAACGGTAATCGGTTCTGACTTCGAACGCTTTGCCTTACGTACGAGTATCGACCATCAAGTAAAAAGCTGG
>JARXAV010000028.1 GCA_029865665.1 Flectobacillus sp.
GGCTGTGTTAAATCCATTTAGCAAGTCGGCTCCGACACCAACTCGATAACTGATGTTTTTGAATGATAAATCAGACCAACTAAAGCGATTTTCATACTCCATAGTATCTAACGGAACGGGTACAAAGCCAATACTCGGATAACTTTTTTCCAAAGGATTACGTTGGTCAACCGCTACATGAGGAACTAAAGACGACGGTTCTTGCATTGCTAACTCAACATCATTGCCCCCATTATCCTTTCTACTTCCTCTATTTGTCAATAAATTTCCAATGACGCTTGTCAACTTTGAGTGTTTTTCACTTCCAGCAGGGGTGTCACTGAATACATCGTTTTCAGGGAAGTAATGCGATGTTGGACTAAGCGTTTTCTTCGCTTTAGGCTTTTGTATGGTCAAGGATTCTTCACTCGCTGTTTTATTCGTAAGTGTTAAACCAGCTAATTTTCGGTCAATTTCTTGACGAGTTCGTAGCGCTTCCATATCAACAGTCTTGCGTTGATACACAGGTGAATGTGACAAAGCCAAATAGCTTGGTCTTGCTACACTGTCTTTTTTTAGTAGTTCTGATTGAAGAACAGTAATGTGTTTTTGTAAAGTTTTATTCTCGATATGTTGAACGACGTTAAAAATGAGTAAACCTGTAATGACCAAAGTGCTAATGGAATAGGTCAATAATTTTCCATAGCTTGCCCAAAATCCTGGGGCTTTTTGAAGGCTGATGTAGTTTAATACTTTTGCTACATCTCCATCGTCGTGTGGGAACTCGACGCTCTCTACTTTTCTACGGATAGCGTCATCAAACTTTTCAGTTTTCATCTTGTTTGGAAGTTTTTAACGCATACACTTGGTATAAATCTGGATAAGCTTGCTTAATCATTACTTGTAATTTTTGCCTAGCACTTCGGAGGTTTGATTTAGATGTACCCTCTTGTATGCCTAAAATTTCGCCTATTTCTCGGTGTGTATAGCCGTCGATTACATACATGGTAAATACGATTCGATAACCTGGTGGAAGTTGTTGAATTAGTTGAAGAATTTCCTCAGCAGAGATACGACTAATGATATTTTCATCTACATCAGCTACATTTAATCCCTCGTTCAAATCAGATTGAAGGGCGTACTTCTGATTCTTTCGATAAAAGTCGATGGCGGTGTTTACAAAAATTGTCCTTAACCAAGCCTTAAAAGGTTGTTTTTGGTCGAACTTTTGTAAGTTCTGAAATACCTTTAAAAACCCTTCATTCAATATTTCTTCGGCTTCCTGCTGGTTGGAAGTATATCTCGCACAGATACTTTTTGCGTAACCCATAAAAATTTTGAGCATAGCTTCTTGTGCCTGATTGTTATTCGACAAGCAGGAGGCTATGAGATCAGGAAGATTAGCTTCTGTATAGGATATTTTCTTTTTAAAAAACAAAGCTAATGGGGTTGAGTGTACGTATGTATGAACGTGCGATAATAACCATTACGCAAGACATTCGGAAATGGTGTGGTGAGAAAAAATAAAATAATTGACACACAACCTTTTACAGATGTCCAACGTAATAGCTTATGAGATTGTGTTTGTCGCTTAGTACCCTGTGTAGGGTTATTTTGAGACATTACTTTTTGATACTCAACAAATTATCAGGATGAAAATTTTAATTATAGGCAACTGTCAAGTATATGGTTGTGGATTAACAGACGAAGAGGGTTTTGTAGAACAGTTCATAAAAAAGATTGTTCGAAATCATTTTTTTAAAGTACAAGTAACCACATTTGTGGCCGTTTCCCTTAAAGAATCGGTTGAACTACTCATGACCTTAGAACCACAATTATACACCTATGATTTAATTATTTTACAATTGGCCAATGACGAATTGATGATGACAGAGTCGTTCAGAACAATTCTTCAAAAGGATAAAAGTCACTTTCTTGCTCCCAAAGACCAATGCTATCATGGTTTGAAAACATACGCCCCGAGTGACATTAATTATTTCCGTACGGCTTTGGCTGATAAATGTGGTATGCAGTATGTTGAAGCGAATAAGTTCGCTAATCTATTTACATTCAGTATGTTGAAAATCTTGTATCAGGTGGGTGCATTAACTAGATTAAGTGATATTCATCGTCAATGGAAGGTGATTTTACAATTACTGATGAGTGTTCGGTCAAAAGTAGTGGTGGTATCTCCGCTACCGAGTTTGAACAGACATACCCAATTGTTGCGAGTAGCAGGCAACCAGCTTGTTCTTGATACGTGTCAAGAAATGGAGTTTACAGCAATAGACTCCTTAAACCTACTAGAAACACATCCCTACTTTTTCTTGCCAGACGGCAATCATCTCAATGTATTAGGGCATAAAATGCTTGCCAACCGTTTATTTCAATTATACAGTAAAGGAAAAATGGTAGATAGGCCTTCTTTTATGTATCAATTCTCCGATAATTAGGTATTTCAATACTTCGTTTCTTAAATTGTATGATAAATCATTATTCTGCGTTTTTGTAAAAGATAATAAAAATCATCGTCAATTATGAAACCCTATTGTTAGAATGGGAGTTATCCTCTTTGAAGATGCAAGACTGTCCATCTCGAATATTTTGCGGTCAAATAAAAGAAATCTATTCTTGGGTTGAATAATGAATGCTTTGAGGATAAATTTGTAAATTCGCCAGTAGATAGCTCTTGCAACTCACGATTGCCTTATTTTTTATAACCGTATTTCTTCGAAATAGCACCATGTCACAAACAGTACAAATTGAGCCTTTATTACAGGAAGATCCGAGTCGCTTCGTATTATTTCCAATCAAACATAACGATATTTGGCAGTTCTATAAAAAGGCGGAAGCCTCTTTCTGGACAGCCGAGGAAATAGACTTGCAACAAGACTTAAACGATTGGGAACATCGCTTAAATGCGGATGAAAAGCATTTTATCTCGCACGTTTTGGCATTCTTTGCTGCTTCGGATGGTATTGTCAATGAAAACTTGGCTGTCAATTTCTTATCAGAAGTTCAATATGCGGAGGCAAAATGTTTCTATGGATTCCAGATTATGATGGAAAATATTCACTCAGAAACGTATTCGTTACTGATTGATACGTATATTAAAAATCCAGTAGAAAAAGATAAAATGTTGAATGCAATTGACCACATTCCTTGTGTAAAACGCAAGGCAGATTGGGCAATGCGTTGGATTGAAAACGGATCATTTGCAGAACGCTTAATCGCATTTGCTGCGGTAGAAGGAATTTTCTTCTCAGGCTCTTTCTGTTCAATCTTCTGGTTGAAAAAACGTGGTTTAATGCCAGGTTTATCCTTCTCAAATGAATTGATTTCAAGAGACGAAGGTTTACACTGTGACTTTGCTTGTTTGCTTTATACAGATCACATTGTCAACCAAATGCCAAAAGCAGATGTTACAAAAATCATTGTGGATGCAGTAACAATTGAGAAAGAATTCGTTACGGATGCCTTACCAGTATCATTAATCGGGATGAACTCTGATTTGATGTGTCAATATATCGAGTTTGTAGCTGACCGTTTATTAGTATCCTTGAATTGTCAAAAAGTATACAATGCAACCAATCCATTCGATTTCATGGAAATGATTTCGTTACAAGGAAAAACTAACTTCTTCGAAAAACGTGTGGCGGAATACCAAAAATCAGGTGTGATGTCAGAGAAAGAAAGTATGTCATTCTCATTAGACGAAGATTTTTAAGATAAGTTCAGAAGAGTTGATGAGTTTAAAGTTAATGAGTTCAGAAGAGTTGATGAGTTTAAAGTTTAGGAGTTCAAACTTTACACTCCTAAACTCATCAACTCCTAAACTCATTAACTCCCAAAACTTCTTTATCCTGCCCAATTTTCTCTATCAAGACTTCTATATTGAATGGCTTCCGCCAAATGCTCCATCCGTATATTTTCAGAACCTGCTAAGTCGGCTATGGTACGAGCAACCCGTAAAATACGGTCATACGCTCTTGCCGAAAGCTGTAAGCGTTCCATCGCCTTTTTTAATAAAGCCGTTCCTGCGGTATCTATCTGACATTCTTCTTTTACCATCTGCGAAGGCATCATTGCATTGGAGTGAATCGTAGGATTCTCTTTGAAACGCTCTGTCTGAATCTCTCTTGCTTTAATTACTCGTTCACGAATTTCCTCACTACTTTCCGTTTTACGATTAGACGACAATTGCTCAAACTTTACGGGTGTTACTTCTACGTGCAAATCAATACGGTCGAGTAATGGTCCTGAAATTTTGTTCAAATATTTCTGCACTACCCCAGGGCCACAAGTACATTCTTTTTCTGGATGGTTATAATAGCCACAAGGACAAGGGTTCATACTGGCAATTAGCATGAAGTTAGAGGGAAATTCAACCGCCCATCTAGCTCTCGAAATTGCTACTTTTCGCTCTTCCAAAGGTTGACGCATCACCTCCAAAGCAGTACGTTTAAATTCGGGAAGTTCATCTAAAAATAAAACGCCATTATGAGCTAAGGAAATTTCGCCAGGTTGTGGATTACTTCCGCCACCCACTAAGGCAGCATCTGAAATAGTATGATGGGGCGAACGATATGGACGAGTTGAAATCAAGGAAGTTTTAGTACCCAGTTTCCCTGCCACCGAATGAATTTTAGTCGTTTCTAAGGCTTCGTGTAGAGTTAACGGAGGGAGAATCGACGGTAAGCGTTTGGCTAACATCGTCTTTCCTGCTCCTGGAGGCCCAATCATAATGGCATTATGCCCACCAGCCGCTGCGATTTCTAAGGCACGCTTGATATTTTCCTGCCCTTGTACATGAGAAAAATCGACATCATAATCGTTCTGTGAGTTAAAGAACAAATCACGAGTGTCGGTTACAACGGGTTCTATGACCAACGTACCTTTCAGAAAGTTGACAGCATCCTTGAGGTTATTCACCCCGATTACATCTAAATTATTTACAATAGATGCTTCGGACGTATTTTCAACAGGAAGAATAAACCCTTTGTATCCTTTTTTACGAGCTTCAATCGCAATCGGCAATACCCCTTTGATAGGGCGAAGTGTCCCGTCTAAGGCTAATTCACCCATGATCACATATTCTTCTAAGGTTTTTAAATCTGCCTGAGCGGAGGCATGAATAATGCCTAATGCAATGGGCAAATCATAAGCAGAACCTTCTTTGCGTATGTCCGCTGGGGCAAGGTTAACGACCACTTTGGTTCTTGGGAAAAAAAAGCCCACCTGTTTAATGGCAGATTCTACACGATGTGCGGATTCTTTTACGGCACCGTCGGGCAACCCAACGATATAGAAATTTTGTCCTTGTCCTTCACTTACCTCTACAGTAATGATGGTAGCATCTACACCATGAACGGCACTGCCAAAGGTTTTAGCAAGCATAGTCGTATTATGTTATGAATTTTAGGTGAAACGGGGCATGATGTTGAAAAATACCCGTGTATGACTTTATTTTATAAATGTTAATTTCTTAGTTTTTATGCTAAAAAACAAGCGATGAAATACGTACATTGGTTTCGCTGACGGTCAATAAAACATTTCTTCCACAAGGAATAGCCCAATTTTGAGGCTCATGACCAACAGGAAACCCATAGCAAACAGGATAATGATAATCGGCTACGGCTTCTTGAATGATTTGATAGGCCGTTTTTCCGAAGGGGGTATCGTTATCTTTTAAGTCCGAAAACGAACCTACAACTAATCCCGCAAGGTTACTAAGTTTTCCAGCTCGTTTTAGCTGAATCATCATACGGTCGATACTGTATAGGTACTCGCCAACATCTTCCAAAAATAAAATTTTATTCGTTGTATCAAGCTCAGAAGGACTTGCTAAAAGGTGATTAATGATAGCCAAGTTTCCACCAACGATGGGAGCTTCCACTTGCCCAAGTCTATTGAGTTCATGGCTGTCAACTTGATAGTTGAGTCCTTCTCCAAATAGTACTTTTCGGAGTGATTCTACACTTTCTTGCCCTCCTTCCTGTAAAAATAATTTAGGCATTACTCCATGAATGCTCTCAAAACCAAGCTGATAGATATGGCAAAGAACTGCCGTAATATCTGAGAAGCCAATTACCCATTTTGGATTATTGACAAACGAAGTGAAATCAATTACATCTATAATTCGGGAACTTCCATAGCCACCTCTCACCGAAAAAATAGCTTTTACCGCTGGGTTATCAAGCATCTGTTGAAAATCATTTGCCCTAACTTGGTCGTTCCCTGCAAATTGGTTATAACTTGCCCCAACAGAATCTCCAATCAGTACCGCTACTTTCCAAACAGTAGTGAGATAGTTAATAGCTGACTGAATATCCGCTAAGTTGACTTT
The DNA here is from genome assembly GCA_029865665.1 of Flectobacillus sp. The sequence goes on from JARXAV010000028.1 coordinate 6,326, forward strand.
ACAGGCCAAGCCCACAATCGCTACAGTGTCGCCTTCTTTCAAATATGGAGGTATGATTGTTTTTTTCATTTCACTTCTTTCTGTTCATCTTCTTTTTCCATTTCTAATGACTGCTTATGTAGGATTAGGTCACTAGCTAGGGGAGCTTCTTCAATGTCTGATAATTTGCTAATATCTAGCAATAACGTATGTTTACCAAATTCTTCTTTCACCATGGACGAAAATTTTGCCCCAAAAGCAATATCGTTGGCGTGATAAGATGTTCGTGAGTGAACCGTTTGATTGAAGGTGTCTTCAGTTGCTTTAATCAAAATTAAAAACTCGGCATTTCTCTGTTTTAAGTCCTCTAACGATAAACCAAAAATCGGACTATCTTCTGTGAGCGGATGTACTAAGGTCCAGTTTGCAGGAAAAAAGTTTACTTGGTTTCGTTCTAGATGTAAACGAACATATTTACGATTCGACTTCCCTGTTTTCGTAGTTTCTGTCAAGGCTAAATTTACTTCGACCGAAATATCAATTAATTGATTTGCTCTTTCATTGATGATTCGAAACATAAAAGCGGTAGTATCTAGGTAAGGAGCAATGACAGCAACGTTGGAGTATAAAATTCGAGCTACAGGTCTTGAAAATCTACCGTATAGTAGTCCCGTTATCAGTGCAAATGTTAATAAACCAATCAACGATTCGATGGCTGCAACAAAGCTCATCATCAAGCCTACGGGAGCAATTCGCCCGTAACCAACCGTCGTTAAGGTTTGTGTAGAGAAGAAAAACGCATCCATAAAACGAAGCCAAGGTGTGGATAACTCAGCCCCATTTAATTTTTCGACTCCGATGATTTCATAAAGAAAAGCAAAAAAGAAGTTGGTACTAGCAAAATATAGACCAATTAAGGCAAAAAAACGCCCCCAAGAACAGGTAATTAAACGGTGGTAGATGTTTACTTTACTCCAAAACGAAACCCCTTCTCGTTGAATATTAAACGAACCATCCTTGTTGATGAGTCGATTGCTATCGTTACTTGCTTGCGAACCAAACCCTAATTCTCGTCTGTTTTCTTCTTCTCTTAGTAATCTGTTTTTCCTTTTGTTCATCCGATTAAATTTTTGAGATAGAAACCTGTAGCTGTTGCACGTTAAAACGGACAATTTCTTATCTTTGTAAGATAGATAAAAAATGAAATATATGAATGAAGATTCTTTAAATAGTCATAATCATGTCTTCAAAGATAAAAATGCTTCAGTAAAACAAGCATAAGAATAGTACAAATAGTTCCGATGTCGCAAATTTATACTCTTTCACGATGAAACGTTTTTCTCTGGTATTAATTAGTGTTTTAATCACTTCGTTTACGCATACCTATGCCCAAGCCATTACTACAGACGACTCCAAAATCAATTGGATGACCCTCGAAGAAGCTTTTCAGGCCACAAAAAAAGAACCACGTAAAGTACTGGTAGATGTTTATACAAGCTGGTGTGGATGGTGTAAAGTGATGGATCAGAAAACTTTTAGTGACCCTAAGGTTATATCCTACGTCAATCAAAAGTATTATGCTGTAAAGTTAGATGCAGAACAAAAGGCAGATATTGTCATTGGTGAGCAAAAATATACGTGGCAAAATGGCTATAATCAGGCAGGTCAAGCATTGCTGCAAAACAGAATGTCGTTTCCAACTATTGTCTATTTAGACGAACGTTTTAGCATGATTCAACCCGTGCCAGGTTATCAGGATGCTCCAAATTTTCATAAAATTATTGTTTATTTTGGAGATAATTATTTTAAAAAAGGAGAGTGGGATAAATTCCAAAAAGAGGTATATCCTTCGCTTTATGGGATGGCTTCACGCTAATATCACGTATAAAACGTAAAGGACTTAGGGTGTTTCTACCTGAAAATGAATATTCAAGACCTTTTGATAAATTATCCTACCCAAACAGCTTATATTGCTGTAAGAATTTTGTAAATTCCGTTTTTAAGTCGTTGGTCTTCAATAAATAATTAAGGCAACGCAATTACAACTAAGTAGAAATATTGGACTGTATTTAATCACTCATGAGAAAACGAATTTACGGAATAATCGCATTGATCAGTGTCGTATCAACCGCTGCATACCTCCCCAATAAGGACGAGGATGAAGCAATGGTCGAAATGTTCCATCGTATCAATGATGAAGTACGAGATAACAGCCGTGCTTATGAAACCTTGGGAGACGCTTGCTATACCATCGGACACCGTTTGACAGGTAGTCCCAATGGAAAGCGAGTTGAAGAGTATGCTTATAATTTATTCAAATCTTATGGCTTTAGAGACGTAAAATACCAAGGGTTTGAAGTGGAAGCTTGGGCTAGAGATACCGTAACGCTGGCCATTGCTCCCAATAAAAGTGATAATTTCAAAGACGTAGAGGTCGTTGCACTTGCCATGACACCACTCGAATCAAAAGTTTCAGGTTCAATTGTAGATGTGGGCAATGGGCTAGAACCAGATTTTAAAGAGGTGGGTGATAAACTTCGAGGTAAAATCGCCTTGGTAAATATTGGTCTATTACCACCAATCAGAGGTTCAAGAAATCTACACCGTTCAGAAAAAACGGCTTTGGCTATTCAGTATGGTGCAACAGGCGTGATTTTTGTAAATACCGTTAAAGGAAATATACTTTTAACAGGAACGGCTTCGGTGACAGGTGGTCTTGTGGCAATTCCTGCCGTATGTATTTCATTAGAAAGTGGAGATCAAATTAGAGCTTGGATGAAAGACGAACCTAATTTGGTGGCCTTAGTTGATATGAAAAATGTCAGCAGAGTAATTAAAGCCAGAAACATTGTTGCTACTATCAAAGGTGACAGCAAAAAATATAGCAACGAGAAAATTATCATTGGTGGACACCTTGATTCTTGGGACTTAGCTCATGGTGCGATTGATAATGGAATCGGTTCTTTTTCTGTACTTGATATTGCTAGAGCATTCAAAGCACTCAATTTGAAATCTAAACGTACCATCGAATTTGTGCTGTTTATGGGTGAAGAAGAAGGGTTATTAGGATCGAAAGCAATGATTGAACGGCTGAAAAAAACCAACGGTTTAGAGAACGTTGCTTTTATGATCAACTTAGATATGTCGAACAATACCAACGGCTTTAATGCTTCTGGAAGAGATGAGATGGTTACTTTTCTGACCAAATTAGGAGAACATATCAAAAAGGTAGAACCTGGGTTTAAAAATAACATCATCAATAAAGCCACTTTACATTCCGATCACCAGACATTTATGTTAGAAGGTGTACCTACGGCTTCGCCCATTGGGGATTTATCTCCAGAGGCATTAGGCTGTTATCATGCCAACTGTGATCGATTTAGTTTGGTTAAAAAAGATGAAATGATGAACACCGTTCGTTATACAGCTATGTTGTTATATGGCATTGCGAATGCAGAAGAATTACCTGCCAAAAGGTTAGACTTTTATTCAACTAGAGATTTTTTTGTGAAGGAAAATCTTCAAAACGAGTTAGAATTGGGTAAAGAATGGCGTTGGGAAAGTAGTTCTAACTAAGAGGAGGTAAATTACCTTATTTATAATTATGCGATAAGCATAGTCATCGAGTAATGTATTTAACAATACTCGATTTACTTAAAATAATATTGAATAAGGCATTGTGATAGAAAATTACTACAAGTTTTTAATGAATAATGTCCTTATCAGCTAATACTAAAATCTATATATAAATATGGCATTCTTTGAGCATAACATAGAGCTAAAGCAAGAAAGCACAACCAACATTATTAAAGTAATCGGTGTTGGAGGTGGAGGTAGTAATGCTGTTCGTCACATGTATGACATGAAAATAAAGGATGTTGATTTTATTGTTTGTAATACCGATTTGCAGGCATTAAATGACAACTCTGTTCCCATTAAACTTCAGTTAGGTGCTATTCTTACTGAAGGGCTTGGTGCTGGAACAGAACCAGAACAAGGTCGTTTAGCCGCATTAGAAAGTGAAGCTCAAATACGTTCTTTATTTCAGGATAATACCAAAATGTTGTTCATCACCGCAGGTATGGGGGGAGGAACGGGTACTGGTGCTGCCCCTGAAATCGCTCGTATTGCTAGAGAATTGGATATTCTTACCGTTGCTATCGTTACGGCTCCTTATTCATGGGAGGGAACAGAAAAAATTGACGCAGCCATGCGTGGTATCGAAGAGTTACAACGAACTTGTGATACCGTTTTGGTTGTATTGAACGATAAGTTATTAGAAATTTTTGAAGATCTTAATATCCTTGAAGCATTCGAACATGCAGATGATGTCTTGGCAAATGCCGCAAAATCAGTGGCAGAGGTAATTACCAAATCTGGTAAAATCAACGCAGACTTTAAAGACGTTAAGAAAGTACTATCAAATGCGGGTCAAGCCGTGATGAGTACTGCCTCAGCAGAAGGACCAAATCGTGCTTCTGAAGTAATTCGGAAAGCATTGGATTCTCCTTTGTTGAATAATAAAGATATTAAAGGGGCTAAACGTATCTTGGTGACGATTGCCACAAGTAGAGAAAAAGCAATGGCCGTAAAAGAACAAACAGCCATTACCTCTTATATCATGGAACAAGTAGGTTCTTCGCCAGAAGGATTCAAATTAGGGTATATCATCGACGACGAATTGAAAGATGATATGCGTTTGACCATGATTGCCGCAGGATTTAATCTACCAGAGGATTCTCCAATAAAAGGAGTAAGTCGTCCAATGGTTAAACGTAATGAAGTAAAAGAAGTTAGAAGAGTAGCAGCTCCAACTCCTCCGGTATCAGACGAACGGTTTGAACGAAGAATACAGCGGGAGCGAGAAGTGGTAGAAGAGGAAGAAGAAGTCGAAAAAGTAGTGCCAGCAATGGTCGCAGAATCAAAACCAACAATGCCTGTAATGCCCAAAAAAGAGGACGATTCGCTCCGTCTGAAAAAAATGATTGACAGCTTTAGTCAACGAATGCCGTCTGAGGCCGATTTAGAAACGCCTGCTTATCAGCGTTATAAAGTTGAACTTTTTGATATTAGTCAGCTACCAGAGGTAGAATTGTTTGAGGTTCCCTTGTATGGTTAAGCCCACCAAAATCCTTTTTTAACGCCCTGTAAGCATTCATACTTACAGGGCGTTGTCTTTAAAAACGAAGGGTTTCCCTTCTCCAATCATCTATTGAGAAAAGAGTAAAACGAATGTTTACAAAAGAACAGGTATTAAAACAGTATTTTGGTTACGACAGCTTCCGTCCTCTCCAAGCAGAAATTATAGACTGGGTCTTAGCGGGTAATGATGCAATGGTATTAATGCCCACAGGAGGAGGAAAGTCGCTCTGTTTTCAAGTCCCAACCTTAGTACAACAAGGACTTACCCTCGTGATTTCGCCGCTGATAGCACTTATGCACGATCAGGTGCAAGCCTTGCAAGCCAATGGTATTGCTGCGGCTTATATCAACTCTACTTTGGGGGCAGGTGAAATATCAGCAATCGAGCAAGCTGCAAGAAATGGAACATTAAAACTGCTCTATATTGCTCCTGAAAAATTATTTACGGGTGGATACCTCAATTGGTTGTGTTCGTTAAACATTCGCTTAATTGCGGTGGATGAGTCTCACTGTGTTTCGGTTTGGGGGCATGACTTCCGACCAGAATATGCTCAGTTAAGTGTACTCAAAACAAAAATGCCTCATGTTCCCGTCATGGCATTAACAGCAACAGCCGATCGTGTAACTCGAAAAGATATTCTGACTCAATTGGGTATTCCTGATGCAAGAGTTTTTATTAGTTCCTTCGACAGACCAAACTTATCTCTTGCCGTTGAATCTGGTAGAAATCGACTCAAAACCATTGTGAAATTCATTTCGGAACACCCTCGTCAGGCAGGTATTATTTATTGCCTGAGTCGAAAGAATACAGAACAAGTTGCAGAAGGACTACAAAAAGCAGGTATTAAAGCAAAGTTTTATCATGCAGGAATTAATTCTTCGGAAAGGGCTACCATTCAAGACCAATTTTTGAGAGATGATATTCAAGTAATATGTGCGACGATTGCCTTTGGAATGGGAATTGATAAATCCAATGTCCGTTGGGTTATTCACTATTCAATGCCTTCTAATGTGGAAAGTTATTACCAAGAAATTGGGCGTGCAGGTCGTGATGGCGTAAAAGCAGATACTTTACTGTTTTATTCTTATAACGATTTATTAGTACGAAAGGACATGATTGCTCAATCTGAATTACCTCCAGAAATGAAGGAAATTCAAATGGCGAAGCTCGACCGCATGAAACAATTTGCGGAGGCTGAAATCTGCCGTCGTAGGGTGTTACTTAGCTATTTTAATGAGGAGGTAACAGAAGATTGTCAGAACTGTGATGTCTGTAAAAATCCTCCTGTCCGTTTTGATGCTAGTATTATTGCTCAAAAAGCACTTTCTGCAATAGTGAGAACGAATGAAAAAATAGCGATGACGATGGTCGTTGATATTCTGAGAGGTTCTAATAACCGAAAGATTCTGGAACATCGTTATCACGAAATCAAAACTTTTGGTGTTGGTAAAGAACTCAGAAATGAAGAATGGGCTGACTATCTCCAACAGATGCTCAATTTAGGAGTGATGGACATCGCCTATGACGAGCAACACGTCTATAAATTAAACGCTACCTCTTGGGCAGTGTTGAAGGGTGAACGAAAAGTGTCGTTGGTTCGCTTCCGCTCATTTGATCAACGCCAAGTCGAACGTGAAATCCAAGCGCCAAAAGAGAAAACAAAACGGGAGATTATCAAAGATGAACTTTTTGAACGATTACGTCAATTACGAAAAGATATTGCCGACGAACGAGATATTCCTCCATTTGTAGTCTTCTCAGATGCGACCCTTTCGGATATGGCTCAGAAAAAACCAATTTCAGAAGCTGAAATGTTGGATGTCTCTGGTGTTGGAGATGCTAAATTCCGTCAGTTTGGTCAGCGGTTTATTCAAGAAATTAGA
>JARXAV010000033.1 GCA_029865665.1 Flectobacillus sp.
GGAGTATTATGGCTTGTTCTCAACGCCTGTAGCGACCCTTTAGATGTCATTAGCCCAAGTGCTACTGTCACGGATAATACTGCAAAAGTTGAGGGTTCACAGACCTACCAAAAAGTTAGCAAAGGTAATTCTGCTAAAATTATAGCCCACTATATGCCTTGGTTTAAGACCAAAGAATTTTCTGGAAGTTGGGGAATGCACTGGACTATGTCCAACCGTAATCCTGATAATATGAATGCTTCTGGCAAAAGAGACATTGCTGCCAACTATTATCCAATCATTGGCCCCTACGATTCGAATGACCCTGATTTATTGATGTACCATGCAATTTTGCTTAAACTAAGTGGCATTGATGGCGTATTTTTCGATTGGTATGGAACAATGGATTTTAGTGATTGGAGAGAAATTAAAACCAGAACAGAAAACGCTGTAGCTATTTTTGGAAAAGCAGGGCTAGAGTTTGGGATTGTCTATGAAGACTATACATTAAATGTCGCTGTCAAAAATAAACTAGCTAGTTCGACAGTCACAGCTGCTCAGAATGATATGAATTACCTGAGCAATACCTTTTTCAATAATCCTTTGTATCTGAAATATAACGGGAAGCCTGTTTTACTAGCTTTTGGACCACAATCCTTAACGAGTCAACAACAGTGGCAAAGTGCGTTCTCGGTACTTCCAGCAAATCAAAAACCTTATTTCCTCCCCTTGTGGTATCACTCACAATTGGCAGGTAGTTCAAGCTCAGGCGAATTTGCATGGATTGCCCAAGACAACTTGAAATCACTCAAAAGTTTTTATACTTCTCGTGTAAAAGACATCAATGCTTCTCTTTATTTCAGTTCGGTTTACCCAGGTTTTGATACCTACTATGATCAAGGAGGTTGGGGTGGCAATTGGTGGTCAATTAATCATAAGAGCGGACAAACGCTTAGGGAGACGATACAACTGGCAAAGAATACGAATAACAAGTATATCCAACTTACTACTTGGAATGATTTTGGGGAAGGTACAATGTTAGAACCTACTCAGGAGTTTGGCTATTCTTATCTAAAACAGATTCAACAATTAGCAGGAGTTAGTTACACGGAAAACGATTTGAAAATTGCAGAGCGATTTTATACGCTTAGAAAAAAATATAAGAACGATCGTTATAAATTAGCTCAACTCGAACAAGTATTTTTTTATATCTGCAAACTACAATTAAACAAAGCAAACGATGTTCTGAATAGCATTGAACTTGTTTCTTAACATATTATACGATACGCTGTCTGTCTAATAGCTTAATTGAAGGAGGTGTGTAAGAAGGTGTAAAGTTTAAAGCTGAAAGCATTCTATACTAAACAAGATAGCCGCTTTCAGCTTTAATCAGAGCGACGGTCGCTCATAAGCTTTTAAATTTTACACAACCTCTTTTCTACGATTTTCTCCAGTAAAAATAAAAAGGTAAACCCGTAGCCATCAAAGCTAAGCCGCTCAATGCTTCTCCTGGGCGTTCAATCAAGGTATTTCCAATCAATATAATGCAAAAAAGGACGAATACCGCAGGAACGACTGGATAACCAATTACACGATAAGGACGAGGAGCATCGGGCATTTTTTTACGTAAAATAAACACCCCAAAAGTAGTTGCCCCGTAAAAAATAAAGGCTGCAAAAACCAACATATCGGTCAATTGATCAAAGGTTCCTGACAAAATCAATAGGGATGTCCAGATAGCTTGAACAAAAAGTGAGGTAGATGGAGTGTTGTAAGCTGGGTGGATGTAATCTACTTTTTTGAAAAACATAGAATCATTGGCCATTGCATAGAAAAGACGGGACGATAGCAAAATAGTTGTACTGGCACAATTGAAGGTAGCAACCAAGATCAAACCAGAAATTAAATACCCTCCCCAAGCTCCAAGAAAGTGATTCACTACAGCAACCGCAGCAATTCCATTTTTTGACTCATAAATTTGAATAAACTCGTCAATTGGTAAAATATAGAGATAAACAAAATTCATGGACATATACAAGGCCATGATAATCAGCATACCGATAGTCAGAGCCAAAGGTAAATCCCGCTGAGGGTTCTTCATTTCGCCACCAATAAACCCAACTGTAGTCCAGCCTTCATAACCCCAAAACGCACTTAAACAAGCTAAAAACATCGCTTTTAAGAAGGCTGACCCAGTCATTTCGTCGGCATGATACCGAATACTTGGCGTGGTAATATGCTGAAAACTACCATCGCTTGATAATAAACCCAAAATGACAATCAGCAACATGACCGTAATCATCAAACTTGTTAAAACTCTACTGAGGTTTTCACCGAGTTTTAAGCCTTTGTAATTGAAATAGGTCAGAAATAACACTAAGGAAATAGCCACTAACTTCACACTGAAATTATCAAAGGGATGTAATCCGAAAAGCGAAACATCGACTAAGGAAGCTAACGTGGTTGGAAATGGAATGATACTATTTAACGACTGAGAAAAAACATAAGCGATGGAAGCAATGGAAGCCGTTCTGATAACTGCAAAGTTTGTCCAACCGAATAGAAAGGCAAAAAATCGGTTATAAATCTTTCGGAAATATACGAATTCCCCACCCGAATCGGCTAACATACTCGCCACCTCTGCATTCGAAAGTGTGCCTGCCAAAGTAATAATTCCTGCAACAAACCATGCAAGCAAGACTAAAGAAGGGGATTGAAGTACTGCCGACATGGGGGCAACTTTCTTGAACACACCCGTTCCGATAACGGTACTGATTACTAAAATTACCGCAGAAGTAAGACCGATTGAACGAACTAATTTACCTTGGTTTGGGGGAGTTGACTTCATATTTGGCTATTTTAGAAATTGTATGATACTACAAATTAGGCAATAAGGGCTGCAATAACAATAGATTCCATTGTTTTTAAGCAACATTACAAAGACATCTTGATTGACTTAAAAAATGAAAGAAAAACAAGCACGTTAGCGTAATAAGTTAGTTCTTGTTTAAAAATACCGAAAATTATGCTGTAATTTTGTAAGCAATACGATAAGTAGCCGATTATGGCGATGTGGAGAATACACTCATTCGCTAGGTTAATCGAACAACATAACACAAAACAAAACCAAGGATACAATGCAAATCATTGACGGTAAAGCGGTAGCAGACGAAATCAAAAAAGAAATTGGGGCAGAAGTGGCAGCCATGAAAGCAGCAGGAGAAAAAACACCTCACTTAGTAGCCATCTTGGTAGGAAACAACGGAGCGTCAGAAACGTATGTAGCCAACAAAGTGAAGTCTTGTGAAGAACTTGGTTTCAACTCTACTTTGCTACGTTTTGATCCAAGCATTACCGAAGCAGAACTATTAGCGGAAGTTCAAAAAGTAAATGAAAATGCCGATATGGATGGGCTTATTGTACAATTGCCACTTCCAGACCATATCAATCCAGACCGTGTAATGGAAACGATTGCTCCAAGTAAAGATGTTGATGGCTTCCACCCTATCAACATTGGACGTATGGCAAAAGGACTTCCAGCTTATATTTCAGCAACACCACAAGGCGTTTTAGATTTATTAGAACGTTATCAGATTGAAACATCAGGTAAACATTGTGTCGTGGTAGGCCGTAGCCAAATTGTTGGTTTACCGATGTCTATCTTAATGCAACGTAACCACAAGGTAGGAAACTGTACCGTAACGTTAACGCACTCTAAAACGAAGAACCTTGCAGAGGTTTGTGCTTCAGCAGATATTTTAATTGCGGCACTAGGTCGTCCAGAATTCATTACTGCCGAATACGTAAAAGACGGAGCCGTAGTAATTGACGTTGGTCTAACACGTGTAGAAGATTCAAGCAAAAAATCAGGTTTTGCCCTTAAAGGTGATGTGAAATTTGATGAGGTAGCACCCAAATGTTCATTTATCACACCTGTTCCGAAAGGAGTTGGTCCAATGACCATTGTTTCCTTAATGAAAAACACATTGCTTTCAGCCAAAGGTGTAATATACCAACGCTAGGTACAATCGTTTATCTAGTTTTTTTCTACCTTAATACAAAACAGTCTTACTATCTCGTAAGGCTGTTTTGTACTTTCTACCGTATAGACTCATGCCTAGAATCTCAATACTTCTTTATTTTTTGTTTATCTCTATTGCTGGACTTGGACAAATCAACATTACCTATCCAACCAGTAGAGCTGTATTTCAGCGTAACAATAGTAATCAGTGTAGCATCTATATCGCTGGTAACTTCACCCAAAAGGCTACTAAAATTGAAGCGAAAGCAATCGCTAGAACGATGTCTCCAACACAAGGAACATCTACCTCATGGCAGACCTTAGTTACAAATCCTCAAAACGGTTTTTATTCAGGAACCATAACACTACAAGGAGGTTGGTATGATATTTATGTCAGAGCCTGGCAAAATAATACACTCCTTGGTACGGACTCGCTACAAAGAGTTGGAGTTGGTGAGATCTTTGTCATTGCAGGGCAATCAAATGCTACGGGAGCAGAAGAATTAAGACAAGTAGGAAATTATGGAACAAGTGCCTCTGATGACCGAGTGAGTTTCGTGAACTACAGTACTAATTGGAGTCAAGATTATTCAAAAGTTGTATTACCCTTAGCTGTATTTCAACACGCAGACTCCACTTCACGCATAGCTCCAATGGGGGTTTCAGGTTGGTGTTGGGGTGCGCTAGGCGATTTACTAGCGAGACGGCTAAACGTACCGATTGCCTTCTTTAATGCTGCATGGCCAAGTTGCCAAGTGGGTATCTGGTCATCTACAGCGAATGACTCCACACTATCTGCACCATTTATATATCCCTTACCCAAAGGAATTCCTTATGGACATTTGCGTACTGCACTCAATTTTTACATTGCTCAATTTGGCATACGAGCCGTATTATGGCATCAGGGTGAAACAGATAATGCTTTTAGTACAACTAGAGTCGATTATGCAACCCAGTTAAAAAATGTAATCGAAAAAAGTAGAATACATAGCAATAAACCAAATTTAACATGGGTGGTATCTAGAGTAAGCTATTTTAAAGGCTTCGGATTAACGACTGCTCGCACATGGCAACCTATAATTGATGCCCAAAATGACGTAATTGGCTTAAATGGTATCTCTCAAACGGGCTACACTACCAAAGTAGTAGCTGGTCCTCAAACGGATAATTATACTGGC
>JARXAV010000059.1 GCA_029865665.1 Flectobacillus sp.
GCTTGTAGTGGTAATTTTAAGGGTATTTTTCACAATAAATGCCGATAATATCATGTACGAAACGGTAAATTTAGGATATGTGGTTGAATAGAATAAAAACTAAAATAGTACTAAAAAATCAGGAAAGCCAATTTTTTAGTATAGAACCTGTCTTGTATGGCTAATTTTTGTGTTATTTACAAGGTAAGTTAAGGTTTATGTCAACCTATTTTAGACAAGGACAAAGCACACATTCGAGCATTCAACTACAGATTATTTAATGGAACGTAAGCCTAGTGTAACATTAGGTAATATCTATTTCACTTATAAAAAACTGATAGCTAGGTTGTTAAATCCAAAATTTAAAATTCATAATTTTGCATTATCACTTACTTCGCTATTTTCTTCATTCGTTGTGAAATATAAAGTCCCACAATTACAAGTAACGTTCCCAAGCAAGTGTAAATCGTGATGGGTTCATCCAATAAGAAATAGGCATAAATAAATCCAAAAATAGGGCATAAAAATAGCCATAGTGAAGCCTTCACGGCATCGGTACGAAGTAAGTAAAGCCAACACTGAACCGCCCCGATAGAGACAGGGACAACCAACCAGAATACCGAACTGAAGAAGGTTAAGTTAATCGTGTTTTTAGTCCAATCACTCATATAAATGGTGATGGGTAACAAAATGATACCTCCCAATAGTACCTGCCAGCCGTTAACAACCAAGATGGGCAAACCCCATTTTTGAGAAGAATAATAGACTGTTCCAACCGAATACGCTAACATACTAAGCGATACCAAGATGATGCCTAGTTCGTCGGCAAAACTTGCTTTCAATAGGGGATAAGTCGCAATACCAACGCCTGTGATACCGAGTACGAGTCCAATCATTTCGGTTGTTTTGATACCTCTTTTCAACCAAAAAGCAGAAACAACGCTGATAATCAGGGGATTTGTGGCGGTGGCTAAACTTCCTATTCCTGCCGAAATATGTTTCATCGCAAAAACATATAGTCCCAAATACAGGCTTACATTTAAGAAGCCATAAATGGCCAGTTGTTGCCATTCTTTCCCTTGTGGAAGGCGATTTTTCTGTAGTAAATACGAATAGGCTAACATCAACGCTCCTGCAATAAAGAAGCGACAATTGCCAATAACCAAGGGTTGTGCGACTGTCAAACCAATTTTGGTAGCAGCCGAAGCAGATGCCCAAAGCATGGCAAAGATTAAACCGATAAGGATATTTTTCATAATAGTTGTTGTTGACCCCAAAAACAAAAGGCAATCCTTATCGAATTGCCTTTTGTAGAATATGACTAGAAATGAATGAGTTAGATGAATTTCGTATGGATAAATCAACCTTCACTGAATGTTCATTTATTTCGGAAACTTCATTTTATAATCTACTTTCACTTTTCCTTTCGTAATGTCGGCTAATTTATTTTTTAGCATACGTTTTTTCACAGAACCTAAGTGGTCTGTAAACAAAATGCCGTCGATATGGTCATATTCGTGTTGAATAATACGGGCAGCTAATCCTTCATATTCCTCTGTATGTTCAACCCAGTCGGTATCGAAGTAACGAATGGTTAAAAATTCAGGACGGAAAACATCTGCACGAATACCTGGGATAGAAAGACATCCTTCTTCAAAAGCCCATTCATCGCCATCTTCTTCTAAGATTTCAGCGTTGATAAATACTTTTTTGAAATTTTCTAACGACGGGTCTTTATCACGTTCGTCTAAGTCTTCGCCTTCATTAAAAGGGCGACCATCTACTACAAACATACGGATAGGCATACCGATTTGTGGTGCAGCTAAACCAACTCCAGACGCAGCATACATCGTCTCGAACATATCTTCGGCGAGTTGTTTCACATCAATTGAATCTTTTTCAATATCCGTGGCAACTTTTCTTAAAACGGGGTCTCCGTATGGGACTATCGGGTAAATCATTCTTTTATAGCTTGCTATGCTGTTCTATGAAACAACATAAGGGATTCTAAATATTTTTTACAAAGTTAATCAAAATGCCTTTAATTTATGCTAAACTATGGGTAGCTAAAAAACAAAGGGCGAAGGTATTTGCCAAAATTCTCCAAGAAGCTATCACTTGACTGAAAATTAGCGATGTTTTTTTAGTAAAAAAGCTAGATAGACAACCTTAAAATAGATAACCGATAAGACAAACTTGTATTTTACCAATAATTCAATAAATTGCATCCATGTTCGTTGCCAAGTTGCAACCTTATCGTAATCATAAACTTCATGAAGAAACTAGTTCTCTCAGCAATGACCTTGCTGTGTGCAGAAGCTACTTTTGCACAACAAACAAACAAATCAACGTATAATCAATACGAGTTATTTAATCCGCTCTTTAACTATACTTCAGCAACGCCTACTCGTAGTGGTTCAGGAATGCCAGGAGCTGCTTATTGGCAAAATTCGGCTGATTACAAAATCAATGTCAATCTGGACGACGAGAAAAAAGTCATTGAAGGAGAGGTTGAAATTACCTATAAAAATGCGTCTCCCGATAAATTGGGCTTTCTTTGGTTACAACTAGACCAAAATCAATTTAATACGAAAGCTCGTGGAGGACAAACGACTCCTATCAACGGTGGGCGTTTTGGAAATACTACTTTTGAGGGTGGTTATGACATCAAATCGGTAACGGTAGATGGTAAAACGGTTGATTTTGTGGTGACGGATACTCGTATGCAATTGAAATTAGCGACGGCTTTAGCAGAGCGTACTGGTGTAGCAAAAATTAAAATTGCCTATTCATTTAAAATTCCGAAGTATGGCTCTGACCGTATGGGGATGATGGATACTAAAAATGGGACTATTTTTGAAATTGCTCAGTGGTATCCTCGTATGAGTGTATATGATGACATTGAGGGCTGGAATGTCTTGCCTTATTTGGGAGCTGGCGAGTTCTATTTAGAGTATGGTAATTTTGATTATGCGATTACCTTACCTGCGTCGTACATTGTGGTAGGTTCGGGTGAATTGACTAACCCTACTGAATGTTGGACAGCCGAGCAAAGCAAGCGTTTGGCTCAGGCAAGTGCGAGCGATAAAACGGTGATGATTCGCACACCAGAGGAAGTAACAGATGGAGCTTCTCGTCCAAAAACAGAAGGTAAACTTACATGGAAATTCCGTTGTAATCAATCTCGTGATGTGGCTTTTGCCGCTTCTAAAGCATTTGTGATTGATGCCGCTCGTATCAATTTACCAAGTGGTAAAAAGTCTTTGGCTTTGTCTGCTTATCCAGTAGAAGCAGTAGGTGAAAAAGCTTGGAGCCGTTCGACGGAATATGTGAAAGCGTCGATTGAATTTTATTCTAAATTCTTGTACGAATATACCTATCCAGTAGCAACTAACGTGGCAGGTTCTATTTCGGGGATGGAATATCCTGGGATTGTATTCTGTGGTAGTAGTGACCAAACAGCAAGCCTTTGGGGCGTAACTGACCACGAATTTGGGCATAACTGGTTCCCGATGATTGTGGGTTCTAACGAACGTAAATTCGCTTGGATGGATGAAGGTTTTAATACGTTCATCAACTTTCACTCGACCGATGCTTTCAATAGCGGTGAATATAAAGAACCAAAAATTGATATGCACGACATGGCAAAACGTCTTTTCCGTGAAACAGCCGAGCCAATTATGAATATGCCTGATGTAATTAAAACAGAAGGTTTAGGATTTGAGGCTTATTATAAGCCAGGCTTAGGCTTAACGATTTTGCGTGACCAAATTTTAGGGGCAGAGCGTTTTGATTTTGCTTTCAGAGAATACATCAAGCGTTGGGCATTTAAGCATCCAACTCCGTACGACTTTTTCAAAACGATGGAAGATGCAGCAGGCGAAGATTTGGGTTGGTTCTGGAGAGAATGGTTCTATGAAACTTGGAAGCTGGATCAAAGTGTGAAAGAGGTTCAATACGTAGATCAAGACCCGAAAAATGGGGCTATCATTACGATTGAAAATCTTGATAAAATGGCGATGCCAGCAATTGTAGATGTTGAAGTGGCAGGTGGTACAAAAGAGCGTATTAAATTGCCTGTTGAAATCTGGCAACGTGGTGCAACATGGACGTTTAAGGTAAATACAACCGCTCCAATTAAGTCGGTAATTATTGACCCAGACCATGTTTTCCCTGACTTTAATTCAAAGAATAATACATGGAAACCAATTAATTATAGAAGTCCAAAAGCGAATTAATCGGGTAAACGGGTTTTTAACCCGTTTCAATTGGGTAAATGGGTTTTAACCCGTTGCAGCTGAATATTCTCAACGGGTTAAAACCCGTTGACCAAAAAAATCCCTAGCAAATATTATCTGCTAGGGATTTTTTGTTGCTACACTGGACTGATTTTAATCCAAAATCCAGCATTCCAATTAATCATTCAGACCTATTTATCGTCGTCTTCGTCTTTTGAATCGTCTTTGCCTTTTTTGTCTTTGTTACCTTGAGCAGCCTTCAATTTGCTTTGTTGGTCTGCTGATAATACTTTAGCAAATTCTGCTTTACGGTATTCTTTGATTTTTTTACGACCTACTTGAACAGCTCCTTTATCTTTAGAACCTGACTTCAAGGAGTCTTTCATGATGATACATTTCGTATTGATAGCCAAGATTTTCTTGTATTGGTCATCTGTCAAACTCAAGCTTTTCTTCAATTCGTTAGCGTATTGACTCGCACGTTGTTCGGCAGGTTGTTTTGCTTTGTTCGGCTTGTCTTTTTTGCCTTTGCTTACTTGCTCCTTAACCGTTTTAGGCGTTGTAGTTGTAGCAGGAGTTTGTGCATGAAGCATCAAACCTTGAAGAATGATGAGGGTAAGAAAAAATACTTTTTTCATTAATTTTGGATTTTAAATGATGGACTATCTATAAATTTTGAATGATGAATGTTAGATTTTGGATTTAGCTTCGTGAAATTATTAATCCAAAATTCAACATCCAAAATCCATCATTTTAATTGCTTTGTCCTTGCATACTGTTCAGACGAGCGTAAAAGCCGTTTGTAATTTGAAGTAGTTCTTCGTGCGTACCTCTTTCAACGATTTCGCCTTTATTCACTACCAAAATAACATCAGCGTTTTGGATAGTACTTAAACGGTGAGCAATTACTAATGTTGTTCTATTCTTCATTAAATTAGTCAAGGCTTCTTGCACTAACTTTTCTGATTCGGTATCAAGAGCCGATGTTGCTTCATCCAAAATCAAGATAGGAGGGTTGCGTAAAACCGCTCTAGCAATACTCAATCGTTGACGTTGCCCACCCGAAAGACGGTTACCTCGGTCACCAATAAAAGTCTGATAGCCGTCTTCTGTTTGAGAAATAAAGTGATGAGCATTGGCAATTTTAGCTGCTTCAATAATTTGTTCCTCGGTTGCCCCCGAACCAAAAGCGATGTTGTTGGCGATGGTATCGTTAAATAAGATGGATTCTTGGGTAACAATTCCCATTTTATCGTGTAACGATTCTCCCGTAATATCTCGCAAATCATGTCCATCAATCAAGATACCTCCTGAGGTAGGGTCATAGAAACGAGGAAGTAAATCCGCTAAGGTTGATTTCCCTCCGCCAGATTCACCAACAAGGGCAACGGTTTTCCCTTTTGGAACGGTTAAACAAATATTGTTTAACACCTTTTTCTCGCCATCGTAGCTAAAATCAACATTCTTAAATTCGATACCTTGTTTGAATTCATCTAAAACAATGGCATTTTCTTTATCCTGAATCTCCGAAGTCGTATTCATCAATTGTAGGATTCGCTCTGCCGAAGCACGTCCACGTTGTACACCACTGAAAGCATCTGCAATTACCTTCGCAGGGCGTTGTACTTGCGAGAACAATACAATAAAGGCAATAAACGTACCTGCACTTAATGCCCCATTAATTACCAACGAACCACCGTATAATAAGATGCCAGAAATGACCATTACGCCCAAGGTTTCGGAAGTAGGAGAGGTTAATTCCTGACGGAATACCATTTTCAATACCGAGTTTTTGAACTTTGTATTTTGTGCATTAAACTGGTTGCTAATCGTCTTTTCGGCATTGAAGGCTTTCACGACACGCATTCCTCCAAATATTTCATCTAACATACTAATCATGCCCGAAAGATTCTCTTGTACATCCGTTGCCGAACGACGTAATCGTCTCGAAATCATGGCAATTGCTCCACCCGATACAGGCAGGATAATCAACGAGAAAAAGGTCAGTTGTACCGAAATATTAAAAAGAAAAACGAAGAAAATGACGAGTGAAAAAAACTCTTTGATAGAAGCCGTAAAGGCACGAGTAATGGAGTTTTCAACCTCTTGAATATCCGTTGTAAGGTGTGCCATCAGGTTGCCTTTACGCTCGTTATTGAAAAAGCCTAAATGTAGCGAAACCGTTTTTTGGAATACCGCACTACGCAAAGAGGCAATGGTTTCGGCCTCTACTCGTTTGAGTAAGCGTTGCGAAAAATAACGAAAGACATTCGAGAAAAAGACTGACGTAATGATAGCTCCACAGACAAACTTTAAGGCCCCCATACGACCATATTCTTGAAACATACCATAAAAATAGTAGTTAAAAAGATTGATAAAGTAGTCTTTCAGATGGTCAATCGAAAAGGTAGGGTACGCAACAGGAACCGTTTGAGCTTTACCAAAAAGGAGTTCGAGTAAAGGCCCAAGAATGGTAAAGTTTAATACGCCAAATAGACTGGCAAAAATCGACATGAAAAAATATGGAGCGATATACTTTTTGAGCGATTGGGTATAACTAAGAATTTGTATGTACGTTTTCAAAGAATGACGCTATTGTTTGTGATTGAGTGATTGGAATACGCTTAATACTTCACTTTTATTCCATGATAATACTCCTGTTCTTGGTAATCTTTACGGAGTGGATGTCCTTCCCAGTCTTCGGGTAACAGAATACGACGAAGGTCTTGGTGTCCTATAAATTCAATCCCCATCAAATCAAATGCTTCTCGTTCGTGCCAGTCTGCCGTACGCCAGATGTTGCTTACGCTTGGGACTTTAGGCAATGATTCTCCTGCTTGATTGCGAGGAAATTCAACTCGAATCATCACTTTATGTTCGTAGGGAATGGAATATAAATTATAGATTACTTCCATCGTGCCTTTGGCTTCACCGTTATCCAAAGCCGTTAGGCAAGAAAGTAAATCGAAGTAGGTATGTTCGTTTTCAAATAAAAATTGACAGACTGCTACAATGCGTTCACTTGGTACGCTGATACATTGGTGGTCTACTTTGGTGACGATTTCTTCGCCAAAATTATCAATCAGTAGGGCTTGTATTTCCTGAATAGTCATGATTAGCTCAGTGGTTTGTTTGCAAAGGTTGGTTTTTGATTACGGGCATCTTCGTTAGGTACTAAAGCCGTCGAAAGTTTGAGTTCTTCTTCCATTTCAAGCAAAGCCTGAGGTGCTACTAAACTTTCGTTTCTGATTTTTTCCTGTAATTTAATGAAGCCACCAATCAATGCTTCTGGGCGAGGCGGACAGCCAGGAATGTACACATCTACAGGGATGATACGGTCAACGCCTTTTACTACATGATAGCCGTGTTCCCAGTAAGGACCGCCACAGTTGGAACAACTTCCCATAGAAATAACGTAGCGAGGTTCGGGCATTTGCTCGTACAAACGGCGAATACGGTCTGCCATTTTGAAAGTAACTGTTCCTGCCACAATCATCACGTCCGATTGACGAGGCGAAGGTCTTGGGAAAATCCCAAAACGGTCGAGGTCATAGCCCGAAGCCATTGCCTGCATCATCTCGATAGCACAACAAGCCAACCCAAAGCCCATAGGCCAAAGCGAACTTAGTCTTGCCCAATTGATAAGGTCATTGACTTGACTAATTACTACGTTATTTTCTTCAAACTGTTGGTCGAGTAAGCTTTTCATCTCTATTTTTATACCTTTAATTCACGCACAAACTGCTGGTTCTATAACGCAAAGGTACGCTTGTCTGTTCAAATTACCGTACTATTGTTACACTTCCCGTAAGAGTTGGGGTATCGTCACTCGCTTTGATGATATAATAGTATGTTCCAGCAGGAACTCGTTCGCCATTAATGATACCGTCAAAAGGCTGATTAGCATAGTTATCTACCGAATGAAAAATGACACCTCCCCAACGATTCATAATTTTTACATCAGGATGTGGATATAAATTGATTCCATCAATCTCCCAAACATCGTTCTGACTATCGCCATTTGGGGTAAATGCGGTATATACGGTTAATGGTTCTCGTACAGTAATGTTAATGTCATCTGCAATGTTGCATGTACTAACTGCCGATGTAACGGTTAAGGTATAATTGGTTGTTACTTGCGGTTGAACATTAATAGTTGCTAAGGTTGCAGGACCACTTATAGGCCCACTTGTTGCTACGTTGGGTGTCCATGTCCAATTGTATGTATAGCCACTTCCCGAACTTCCGATACCACTTAAATCGATGGTTTGTCCTCTGAAAATCGTAAAATCATCACCCAATAATATTCTGGGTGTTTTATCCACGATGATAGTTTGGTCGACACTACTTTTACAACTATTGGGGTCAGTATACGTGTAAGTGATTTTGTGAGAACCAACACCTGCTTTTTTAACTTCAAAATTATTGCCATTAATTCCTGTACCACTAAATACTCCTGTTCCTGTGCTAGGGGCAGGGTTAACCAAGACACTTAAATTAACTACTTTATTTATATCACTACTACAATAATTCGGCAATATGGTCGTGAAACTTGCCACAGGGGCTGTTAAGACGGTGATAGCTGTGCCTTCTGATGTTTCATCGGCAATACATCCAGAGGCTGTTGTTTTACTTACATACACAGTGTAGGTTCCTGCTGTTGTAACAAGGGAACTTTGCCCCGTTTGTCCAGCAAGGTCGCCGTTCCCGAGTTTCCACTGATAGTTATAACCTGTTTGTGCCTTCGTTTCTATTTCTAATGTTTCGCCACTACAGAAGGAAAGCGTTGTGGCGTGAACTTGAGGTGTTGAGCCTTTTTTGTAAACAATCGGTTTTTCTGGAGCTTCACAATCCCAGACATCGAAGGTGTATTCTCGTCGGATAGCACCAATGACAGCCCCACCACGCTTTTCTTTAACCATGACGGTCATGCTATATTTTCCTACAGTGGTTGGGGTAAACGTGATTTGTCCAGTTGTAGCATTAATAGTCATTCCTCCTGAAGTTGGTAGTGGACTCGCTGCGTTATTACTACCTGTCCAAGATGCTTCAGCAATAGGAGGGAGTATTCCAATGGGATTAACGGAT
>JARXAV010000142.1 GCA_029865665.1 Flectobacillus sp.
TCCTGCTTTGACTCGCTATCAACGAGTGGTTATTACGGTAGAATAGAGTCGTTTTCATACCACGGAGTTACGCAAAGCTTTTATTTGTGTAATATTTACTTATAGAATGCTACATAACTTACTAGAATGTTAATCCGCAAAAACCTTATAGGTTTTCAAAACCTATAAGGTTTCGTTCCAAGAAGTTATACTGTAGTATATACGTGGTAACAAGTATAAAACAACGAAAATCCAATTTTTTAAGATATAAAAAACAAGGGGCTTCCATCCACGGAAGTTCCACAATACTTCTATTAATGAAAGCGAACATTACTTTAGGTGTAATCATCGGAAACCGTGATTTTTTCCCAGATAGTTTAGTTGAAAAAGCACGAGTTGAAATCATCGACTTATTTAGTTCTTTGGGTATTACGCCCATTTTGTTAGATTCTAATGCCACTAAATTAGGCGGTGTTGAAACCTTTCAAGAAGCTCGTACTTGTGCTGAATTATTCAGACAACATCGTGACGAAATTGCAGGGGTATTGGTGGTGCTTCCCAACTTTGGCGATGAAAAGGGCGTAGCGGATACTTTAAAATTGGCAGAGCTAAACGTGCCTGTGTTAGTCCAAGGCTATCCTGACGATTTGAATAAATTAGATGTGGCTCGTCGTAGAGATTCATGGTGTGGTAAAATTTCGGTTTGTAATAACTTGTATCAATATGGAATTAAGTATTCCTTAACGACCAAACACGTTGTTCATCCGACTGACCCAAGTTTCATTCAAGATTTAAACAACTTCGTTTCGGTTTGTCGTGTCGTGAAAGGCTTGAAAAAAGTACGTATTGGAGCAATTGGAGCTAGACCAGGGGCATTCAATACCGTTCGTTATAGCGAGAAAATTTTACAGCGTAATGGTGTAACGGTAACGACCTTCGATTTATCTGAAATCTTGGGCAGAGCCAATAAGCTAACGGGCAACGATGCAAAAGTAAAACAACACATCGAATCCATCAATGCTTATGCTTCTAAAGGGAAGACTCCGAATGAAGCCATGATTCAGATTGCCAAGCTGGATGTGGTTTTGAAGGAAATCATGGAAGAGCAGTCTTTAGACGCAACAGCGATTCAGTGTTGGACTTCTTTGCAACAAAACTATGGTTGTAATGTATGTACCAGCATGAGTATCATGTCTGAAAATATGCTCCCAAGTGCGTGTGAAGTGGATGTGACAGGAACGTTGAGTATGTATGCGATGCAATTGGCTTCGGGTTCGCCGAGTGCTTTGGTTGACTGGAACAATAACTATGCGGACGACGAAAACAAATGCGTGTTGTTCCACTGTGGTAACTGGGCAAAATCATTCTTACCCGATATTCAAATTTCAAATGCTCCTATCTTAGGAACATCGGTTGGGGTTGAAAATACCTATGGTGCATTGGATGGTCGTACCCCTGCGATGCCTTTAACGTATGGACGTATTAGTACGGACGATTGTAAAGGAACAATCAAAGCGTATATAGGTGAGGGTGACTTAACAGATGATGCTTTAAATACCTTTGGAAACCGTGCGGTAGCTAAAATTCCTGACTTACAAAAACTCATGAATTACGTGTGTAGAAACGGTTTTGAACACCATGTAGTAATGAATGCGTCTAAAACTGCCGATATTTTGGAGGAAGCTCTTCAAAATTATATGGGCTGGGAAGTATATAAACACTAAGGGTACAACGGGTTTTAACCCGTTGACTCTGTCTTCACTCAATCTACAAGGTTTCAAAAACCTTGTAGGTTTGACATAAATCTCTTCCTTAATTTTTTTAAGGCTTATAGTCTGTTGCCCAAAAGGTAGGACTACATAGCATTTTTCAATATGAATATTCAAGAATTAGCTATCAAATCTGTGGAGTATCGTAAGAAAATACTTCAATATATTGTCGGTGCTAAAGCAGGGCATACAGGAGGTAGTTTATCCTGTATTGACATTCTTAATGTGCTTTATAACAATGTGTTAAAGGTTAGTCCAGAAACAGCAAAATCTCCCGACCGTGATCGGTATATTCAAAGTAAAGGACATTGTGTAGAAGCTCTTTTTGTGGTATTAGCCGACAAAGGCTTTTTTCCCGAAGAAGATTTGAACACACTCTGTAAATATCAATCACACTACATTGGTCATCCTACCAAAAAGGTAAAAGGAGTTGAGCAAAATACAGGTGCTTTAGGTCATGGTTTACCCATGAGTGTAGGTACGGCAATTGCAGGGAAATTGGACGGAAAAGACTACCGAGTTTTCACCTTATTAGGAGATGGAGAATTACCTGAAGGTTCTAACTGGGAAGCGGCTTTAACCGCATCGCATTATAAATTGGATAACCTTTGTGCCATCATTGACCATAATAAATTACAAATTACCGCCACCACTGCCGAAGTTTGTAATACGAGTCCTATTGATAAAAAGTTTGAAAGTTTTGGTTGGGCAGTACGTGAAATTGATGGTAATAACGTAGCAGAAATTCAAAATGCCTTTGACGCACTGCCTTTTGAAATAGGCAAACCATCACTAATTATTGCTCATACCATTAAGGGTAAAGGAGTTAGCTTTATGGAAAACCAATTGAAATGGCATCACGGAGTACCAACTCAAGAGCAGTATATTCAAGCAAATGAAGAATTAGATAATGAATATCTTGCGATAACAAATTGAGTAAAAGTAAAAAGTTTATAAGATTAAAGTATAAAACAGACGTTTTGTTTAAGAGTGAAGTTTAAAATTCAAAGTTCTCAATAAGTAAGTGGAATTATTGATTTGTTAATATTTCTGCACAAAGATGCTGACCCAAGCTATTGATTTTGAGTGCCTACTGATAACAGATATACGATTAACTTATAACTCTTGTTACTTAATTCAAAATTTATTACTCAAAATTCAACATTATCATTTTAGTTCCTTTTTAGGTATCCTAAACTATACAATCGTGGCTACAGTTGAATCAATTATTGGGACAGACAAGCCCAATCAAGATATATTTTCAGAAACGGTACAAGCCCTTGCGGCTTCCGACCGAAACATCATTGTCGTAACCAGTGATTCTCGTGGTTCGGGTAAGCTTGTACCTTTTGGGCAAAAATTCCCCAATCAAATTGTGGAAGTAGGGATTGCCGAGCAAAACCTAGTAGGCGTTGCCGCAGGGCTGGCTTCGGCAGGGAAGAAAACCTTTGCTGTTTCTCCTGCCTGTTTTCTTACGGCAAGGTCTTTTGAACAGATTAAAAATGACGTTGCTTATTCGGACAATCCCGTTATTTTGGTAGGTATCAGTGCAGGAGTAAGCTATGGAGCATTGGGTTCTACGCACCACAGTTTACATGATTTTGCAGTGTTACGTGCTGTTAATAACCTGATTGTCATGGCTCCAGCCGATAACTACGAAACAGCCGAAGCCGTAAAACAAGCGGTTGCCTTGGGCGTTCCCGTTTATATGCGTTTTGGCAAAAAAGTAATGCCTTTATTAAGTCCTGACAAAGAGGTTGCTTTTGAAATTGGTAAAGGACGTGTGGTACGTGAAGGACAAGATGTAATTCTGATTGGTACAGGCGAAACGTCTTATCCAGCCCTACTAGCTGCGGAACAATTACAAGCATCAGGAGTTGAGGCTACCGTAATTAACATGCATACAATCAAGCCTTTAGACTATGAACTATTAGCTAAAGTCGCTGCTACTGGAAAACCCATTATTACCATAGAAGAGCACAGTATTTATGGAGGTTTAGGAGAAGCCTGTGCTTCATTTTTACTACAAAATGGTTTTACGAATAAGTTTAAAATCATGGGAATTCCAGATGAATATACGGTTACAGGCTCTCAAAATGAGATTTTTGCTCATTATAGTTTATCAAAAGAGGGAATCGTTAAAGAAGTATTGAGTTTACTAAAATAGGCTTGAAAACACGGTTATTAAGGTATTGATTTTGTTACTTATTAAAATCATCAGCTATGAAATTTCTCGTAAAATTTAGTACGCTATATTGTCTTTTTCTGTGTATTTGTTTGAAAACAAATGCACAAGAACGTATTGAACAATGGAGCAAATTTGAGTTACGCTTGAAAGCTATTTATAGAGGCAACCCTTTTGTCAACGCTTCGTTATCGGCTACTTTTACGAGTAAAGATACCACACTGACTGTCAGAGGTTTTTACGATGGGAATGACACTTTTGTGGTTCGCTTTATGCCTACGAAATTAGGAACTTGGCAATTTACTACCCAAAGCAATGTCCCTGCTTTGAACAAGCAAAAAGGAACGCTTGAGTGTATAAAGGCATCTGCTACCAATCATGGAATGGTTGTCGTAAGTAATACCTATAATTTTAAGTATGCGGATGGGAAAAACTACTACCCCCTCGGAACAACTGCTTACGCATGGACACACATGCCAAATGCTGTTCAAGAATTGACGCTTAATACCTTAAAAAAGACAGGATTCAACAAAATCAGAATGGGTATTTTTCCCAAAAACTATGATTTAGTGAAGGAAGAACCAAGTTTATACCCCTATTTAATTAAAGAAATCAAAAAAGATTCGTTAGGAAAAGAACAAAAGATTTGGGACTATACTCGTTTTAATCCTGCTTTTTTTCAGCATTTAGAAAAACGAATCGAAGACTTACAAGCACTTAGTATAGAGGCTGATTTAATCTTATTTCACCCTTACGATAAAGAACGTTGGGGCTTTGATAAGATGCCTATGGAAGCCAATATTACTTATATCAATTACCTAACGGCTCGCTTGGCAGCCTACCGAAATGTGTGGTGGTCTATTGCAAACGAATGGGATTTAGTTACCTACAAAACGCATGACGACTGGTTGAAATTATCCAAAGCGGTGAAGGAGGCAGACCCTTATCGCCATTTATTATCCATTCATGGAAGTACCGCCAAATACATTGAATATTGGTTACCTGAATTCACCCATGTCAGTATTCAAGACGAAGCTCCTGTTATGAATTGGGGTGCAGCATCCATCTTACGCAATGCCTACGGGAAACCAATTTTATACGACGAAGTAGGCTATGAAGGAAATCTAAAACAACGTTGGGGACGATACAGCGGTGAAGAAATGAATCACCTTATCTGGATGGGCATCATTGGTGGAACGTATGTAACCCATGGCGAATCGTACTTATTTAAGGATTCGAGAGACACCATTTTCTGGGCAAAAGGAGGTGAGTTGAAAGGGACAAGTTGGAAGCGAGTTGCCTTTCTTCGTAAACTTCTCGAAGAAGGAACTGGCCCTATCGAACCTGCTGATATTAGCCGAGATTTCAAAACGGCATCGAGTGGAAAGGGACATTATTTAGTCTATTTCGGAAAAGAAATCAACGATATATGGACATTTAACTTGCCTTATAAAAATGCTTCTTTTGAACAAGCCAAACCCCAAAAAGGTACTCGTTTTAAAGTAGAAATTATTGATACGTGGGACATGACTATTCAGGAAGTTCCCACCATTTTTGAGATAACCGAAAACATCGATTATCGAGTTTATGACAAAGATAGAAAACAAGTAAGGCTACCCTTAAAACCATATTTAGCCCTACGCATAACAGCATTACCTAAATAATATGAAGAAGTTATTATTCTTGTTAGCATTAGTCGTGTTGGGGTGCCAGCACGCCGCCAAAGAAGGTCAGAAGAAAATGGCAATTGTCGTTTCTACCTTAAATAATCCTTGGTTTGTCGTGTTGGCTGAGTCGGCAGCGGCTCAAGCAAAAGCACTTGGTTACGAAACGAAAATATTTGATTCTCAGAACAATACGGCTTTAGAATCAGATAATTTTGAAAATGCCATTGCTCAGGGGTATAACGCCATTTTGTTTAACCCAACCGATTCAAAAGGCTCTGTCGTGAATGTAATGAAGGCGAAAGAAGCGGGCGTTCCTGTTTTTTGTATGGATAGAGAAGTGAATTCTGCGAATGCCGCAACCTCTCAAATCTTGTCGGACAGCTATTCAGGATGTGTTGATTTGGGAAAATATTTTGTCGAAAAAATGAACAAGAAAGGCAAGTATGTCGAAATCTTGGGTTTAGTGGGCGATAACAATACATGGAACCGCTCTAAGGGCTTTCATAGCGTAGTGGATTCGTACCCCGACCTAAAAATGGTTGCTCAACAAAGTGCTGATTTTGACCGTAATAAGGCGATGGAAGTACTAGAGTCAATTTTACAGGCTCATCCAGATATTGAAGCCGTTTTTTGTGGAAACGATTCCATGGCAATGGGAGCGTTTCAGGCCTTAGTAGCCGCAGGCAAGGCCGATAAAATTAAGGTGTTTGGCTTCGATGGAGCAGATGACGTACTGGGTTCTATCAAACAAGGAAAAATCATGGCAACTGGAATGCAATTTCCTAAAGTAATGGCTCAAACCGCTGCCAATTATGCGGATGAGTACATCAAAGGAAAACGAAATTTCCCTCAAAAAGTACCCGTTGCTGTGGAACTGGTAACACAAGAAAACGTCCAAGAATACTTAGCAAAATAGGTTCTTGATGAATGTTTCGTAGGCGTACAATTTTATCGAATAACACAGTAATTTCATAAAGAGTCCAAATAACAAAACTTCAGATGAAAAAGAAGAAATTAACTATTGCCCTTGCCTTACTCGGTGTAATAGCCCTCTATAATTCGGTGTATATTGACAAATTGGATGTGGTAAAAGCCAAAGCAACGCAAGACCAGTTTGATGCGGTGACGTATGCTCGAACCCTTTTTGCAGAAAAAATTCCTACGAAATTTAGCAAAGCTCTCGAAATTTCATACTTGACTGAACTACTAGAAAGTAAGCCAGAAATAACCTTCAAAGAACATTCTAATGCTCTCGGAATTGGCAATATTCGCTATTTTCTAACGTCTGGAAAAGGGGTTGTAAAAACCATTTCGGATAACTATGTGACGTTAACGATTAACCAACAAACGGTCAATATTGCTACCGAATACGTGTTTGGTAATGCCGTGCGTGATGCTTCTGGTTTGGTCGATATTGCGGCGTTTACCAACACGATGGATTTCAACAATATTTCGGCAGAAATCAATAAGATTATCCGTAAAGAGGTGATTCCTTCGTTCAAACATCGTGTAAAAATGGGCGAAACCGTTGAGTTCATCGGTGCGGTAGAATTCAACCAAAAGCACTTGAATTTATCGAAAATAGAAATCATTCCGATTTTACTTAAAATTGGCGAATAGGCGGGAGTCTGTTAACGGTTATCTGTAATCAGAAAGACGACCAATTGGGTTATTTTTAAAGGTTCAAAATCTTGCCTGTGTTTAACTAAGTAACTCCTAAAGTAAAGTGCCTTTTAAAACTCGTTGCCTTTCAAACTATAATTTTAAATGCTCCTTCGGGAGTTAGGGGACTTATGTTAGTCGTACAAAATATAACGAAACGATTTTCGGGAGTTACGGCTCTCGACCAAGTGAACTTCGAATTGCACGGAGGGAAAGTAAATGCCATTATCGGTGAAAATGGAGCAGGAAAATCAACGCTTATGAAAATTCTTTCGGGGGTGTATCCCGATTATGAAGGACAAATTTTCTTGCATGGCAAACCTGTTAAATTTGCGAATACTCGGGAGGCTCAAGAGGCTGGAATTGCCATTATTCACCAAGAGTTAAACCTAATTCCGTATCTATCCATCACCGAAAATATCTTTTTGGGAAGAGAATTGGAGAACGATTGGGGAGTGCTGAATCAGAAAGAAATGCAACAACAGACCAAGGCTTTACTTCAAAAATTAAAGCTAACTATTGAGCCTGATGCACTTGTTTCTTCGCTAAAAGTAGGTCAACAGCAGGTCGTTGAAATTGCAAAAGCCTTACTTTACGATTCGGAAGTAATCATTATGGACGAGCCGACTTCTGCCATCAGCGATAGCGAAGTAAATGTATTGTTTGGCATTATTGAAAACTTAAAAAAAGAAGGCAAAACCATCGTTTATATCTCCCATAAATTAGATGAGCTTTTCAAAATTGCCGATCGTTATTTAGTGCTTCGTGATGGAAAATCCATCGAATCGGGTGATATGAAAGGGATTACCCACGATAGTTTGATTCAGAAAATGGTAGGTCGAGAAATTACGATTTCCCGAAAAACAGTATCGAATCAAGAGCGTAGTGCTTTATTGTCGATTCAAGGGTTAACGCTAAAACACCCTTCTGTTAGCAATCGCAACTTACTACAAGACGTTTCTTTTACGTTAGGAAAAGGGGAAGTTCTCGGTATTTTTGGATTGATGGGAGCTGGAAGAACAGAACTGTTTGAAGCTATTTTCGGACTACATCCCCGTTTATCGACAGGAAATATTCAAATTGAGGGAGAAACAGTTCGTTTTAAAAACCCTTCAGATGCCATTAAGTCGGGCTTGGCTCTTGTACCCGAAGACCG
>JARXAV010000189.1 GCA_029865665.1 Flectobacillus sp.
GAAGGTTTCATGCCTTTGTCCTCTTTTGAATTCTTAAATAAAGAAAAGGAAGATATTGGAGAACCCCTATTGGCAAATCCACGAAATGCCGCTTCTGGGACATTTAAAATGCAGGATTCCGCCGTGGTAGCTCGTCGGAAAATGGACTTATATGCGTATCAATTTTTAGCAGAAAGTCCTGTTTTTAAAACCCATGAAGAAAGTCTTGCATGGTTACAAACCGTAGGTTTTAACGTGTCACCCACTTGGAAAAAGTGTAATTCGATTGCTGAGGTGATAGCGTATATTCAATATTGGGAAGAAAAAAGACATGAACTGCCCCTTAATACCGATGGTATTGTGATCAAATTGAATTCCTTCGAACAGCGAGAACAATTAGGTTATACGGCAAAGTCGCCACGTTGGGCCATCTCGTTTAAGTACAAAGCGGAGGCCGCCATTACCACCTTAGAATCCATTAGTTATCAGGTAGGTCGCACGGGAAATATTACCCCAGTAGCGAATTTAAAACCAGTTCTTTTAGCAGGAACCGTGGTTAAAAGGGCGAGCGTACATAATGCCAACGAAATAGAACGCCTTGATTTACGAATAGGAGATTCCGTATTTGTGGAGAAAGGAGGGGAGATTATTCCTAAAATTACAAGTGTCGATTTATCTAAAAGATTATCTTCGTTTGAACCCGTTCATTTTCCAAGTCATTGCCCAGAATGTGATTCACTTTTGGTCAGAAAAGAAGGCGAAGCCAATCATTATTGTTTGAATGAAAAAGGTTGTCCCCCTCAAATAAAGGCAAAAATTGAACATTTTATTCAACGAAAAGCGATGAATATTGAAAACATTGGTGCTGAAACCATTGAGGCTTTTTACAAACGAGAACTGGTGAAAAATCCAGCAGATTTATACGATTTAACCTACGAACGTATGCTCGGCATAGAAGGTTTTAAAGATAAATCCATCAATAATATTTTGCAAGGACTTCAAAAATCGAAAGAAATTCCTTTTAAGCAGGTGTTATTTGCTATTGGAATTCGTTTTGTAGGGGCTACGGTTGCAGAGAAACTAGCGTCTTATTTTGGCAATATTGATGCGATGATGGCAGCCACTAAAGAAGGTTTATTGCAAGTGCCAGAAGTGGGGGAACGAATTGCGGATAGTGTCGTTTCGTATTTTGAAGATGTTGAAAATAGGGGCTTTATTGAGCGTTTGAGAGCAGCAGGGCTTCAATTTGTACAGGAAGCCGTTGAAATACTTATGGAAGGCAATACGTTGGAAGGAAAAACTTTCGTAATTTCGGGGACTTTCCAGCAATTTGGTAGAGATGAACTAAAAACCAAGATTGAAGCCAATGGAGGGAAAGTGCTTTCGGGAGTTTCGGGTAAACTTAATTTCTTGATTGCAGGCGATGAAGCGGGACCTTCAAAACTCCAAAAAGCGGAAAAGTTAGGCGTAAAGATTATTAGCGAAGAAGAATTTTTAGCTATGTTAGCATTGAACAATTAATAATTATCAATTGTCAATTATCAGTTGGCAATTATCAATTAAATACATAAGGAGAATGAGACCAAAATTTCATGGTGTAGCACCCGCATTGGTAACGCCAATGTTTGAAGATGGGAGTATTGATTATGATGGACTAGCAAGATTAGTTCAACATGTAAGTGACGGAGGAGTCGATTATTTATTGGTTCAAGGCACAACAGGCGAATCTGCAACCACAACACAAGAAGAAAAAAAGAACATATTAGCGTTTATTCAAGAGAAGAATGTTAAGAACTTGCCAATTGTTTATGGACTAGGAGGGAATAACACACTTGAAGTACTTGAAACGATTAAAGAATTAGACTTTACAGGAATTGATGCTATCCTAACGGTTTGTCCTTATTATAATAAACCAGGAGCTAGAGGAGTTATTGCTCATTACACAGCCGTAGCAGACGCAAGTCCTGTACCCGTTATCATGTATAATATCCCTGGCCGTACAGGTATCAATATGTCTTCTGCTACTACCTTGACTTTGGCAAAACACCCAAATATCATTGGTATCAAAGAAGCTTCTTGTATTATCGAACAAGTGATGGAAATTTATGCAGGAAAGCCTGACGATTTCTTGATTATTTCTGGAGATGACGTTCAAGGAGTGCCAATCATTGCTTGCGGTGGAGTAGGGGTGATGTCTGTTATTGCTAACGCCTCACCTGCTAAATTTACAGAAATGATTCACGCTGCATTAGACGGTGATTTCAAAACGGCTCGTAATACCTTGGGTGATTTCTTAACAATCGATCCATTGTTATATGAAGAAGGCAATCCTGTAGGAGTAAAGAAAATCTTAGAAATAAAAGGTATTTGTTCTTCTGAAGTTCGTTTACCACTAGTAAAAGCATCTGAAGAGTTAGGAGAAAGAATGAAACCTGTTTTAGCGAGCGATAACTTGTAGGGAGGTTTTTGGGGTAAGAGGCAGAGAGGCAAGGAGGCAACAAAAGCACTAAGGCAAATAGTCAGAAAGCTGGGGGCAATATAGATAGCTCTCAGCTTTTTGTCATTTTAACTTTTTTGTGTTTGGACTCATTGCCTCTTTTCCTCACTGCCACGTTGCCTATTTAATAGGGGTTCACCCTATCCTGATGGATGTTGCCCCTTCAGGGCTAATTTGTCTCTCCGGCTCGTTGCCTCTTTTCCTCCGTGTCTACTTGCCATTGTGCCTTGTTGCCTCTCTGCCTTTGTGCCTCTCTGCCTTCCCCCCCCTTTAACAGTTTTTAACAACAAAGAAATAAGCTTATTTGTACCAAAAAGCCCAAATCAACGTTAAATTTGTTCAGAGAAACTTAAAGACCTCTGCGGAGGGTGCGATTGAATATGATAAAGAGACAGACAACGATTTTTGCAGCTATTGGATACCTTCTTGTAATGGGATTACTTTCTTCTTGTTCCAAACCTGCACAAACCTCTTCCTATTATCGTCCAAATTATGAAAAAGGTGGCTATGATGCAGGAACTGGATTCGATTTTGGAGGGAAAGACCATTATCCAATTGAAATATTGCAAGGGGACGATAAGCCACAGACTGCTTATGAAGAATTAAAAAAACTATCGTTAACAGGAGAATATCCTCTGACACCAGATCAAGAGCATAAAGGAAGAATGCTAAATCGTGGAAATGACGAGCAGCAAAAACGAGATTTAATGAAAGATTTAGTAGCTCAAGCCCAAGATTTAGGGGCGAGTGGTATCATGAAAGTCAATTATAAAGTCTTTTCTACTGCCACAACGTCTGGATTTATTCTATCTGGTGTGGCTTTTAAATACACAATGAAGTAGTTTTAATGTATTTTATTAAACCCGTGAAAAATATTTTAATTTTTTTTCACGAGTAACCTATTAAAAATAAGTCATTTAACGTTTTTGTTAAATTTATTTTAAGAAATGAGTTTGGAAGTTAAAAAAAAAACTAGTACTTTTGCATCACGAAAAACGACAAACACTTCGAAAGAAAAGAAATACTAATCGTTTTAAGTCCCCAAATTGGTCCGTTCGTCTAGGGGTTAGGACACGTCCCTTTCACGGATGAAACACGGGTTCGATTCCCGTACGGACTACTACAACGAAAAAACAAGCACTTTTAACGAGGTGCTTGTTTTTTTTGTGCCTGATTATCAGACACTTATCAACGTGACTCCTTCTTCACACTTCATTTTACTCTTGCTCACA
This sequence comes from Flectobacillus sp., assembly GCA_029865665.1. The sequence goes on from JARXAV010000189.1 coordinate 3,709, forward strand.
CGTTTATCCCTTATTTGTAGATTCACAACAAAAAACCTACAATAATGAAAAAAATAATCTTCAAGGTCTATTTTTTCTGCGAAATTTAGAAAAAGCAACTTCTCCGTCTGTTGAACTGACTATCTATTGTCAGCTTGCAATTGAATGAATGAAGAGACACACAGCGTTCTCTACTACCTTAATGTAATGGACTTGTCAATAGGATGAGGGGGACAATCACGCAGATAGTCTAAATCGAAGGCTTTGGAAGTCCAATCCTTCCTGTAATCTCTTTATCTGAGCTACCCAGTTGTAAATATTGCACTCGATACATTAACCTTTTTCGAAGCTTTGGCGGATTCATGTATCGTGTAATACTGAACAATCGTTAGTTTTTCCTTCCGACTCTACGCTGTATCTGCTAGGATATTCATTCTTTCTAAAGTACTATTTTTAATTCGGTACTAACTGTTCTAATAATCCTATTTAGCTTAGGTATAATTAATATAAACTAGGTTGCTTTTTTTTGTCTTTTTCCTAGATTTTAAACAAAATGCTACCGTTTAATAACTTTGTATTCGTTTATCTGATAAAAAGATATATTTTCGTGAATATTCTAAAGTAGAATCAAATACGCTTTAATGTTTGGAATAAATATTAATAATTTCACAATTCATTTATCGTAGAATTCAAATAAAAGTATAATTTTGCAATCAAACAAAACTCTTTACTAATACTTAGTTAATCATTCACAAGTCGTTTCTTATCCCTAAAAACGTAAGCTAATAAAATCTCAAAAAATATGAATCGTAAGTGTAATCTTCTTGCCATTGCTTTAGGAATCTTAATGACCTCTTTCCTTTTTTCATGTGGGACAACACAACAAATGGTCTATTTTCAAGGCGATACTTCCAAGTATGTACCTTTGAAAGTCATTAAACCTCAGGTAGTTAGAATTCAACCAAACGATATTTTGAGTATTGCTGTTAGCAGTTTAAGTGAAGAATCGAACAAGATTTTTGAACTTCCTATTACAGCAGGTTTACGCTATACAAATTTCCCAGGCGGTAGCTCTGGTGCGTCCCAAGGTATTCAACCACTTGGCTACGAAGTAGATTCTTTGGGTAACGTAGAAGCACCTTTAATTGGCACTGTCAATTTATCTGGTCTTACTGCCGCAGAAGCCGCTGATAGAATCAAGAAAAAACTAAACGTGTTTTTAAAAGAACCTACGGTCAACGTTAGAATATTAAATCATCAGTTCACTATGTTGGGTGAAGTAAACAGACCTGGTACTTATAATTTATTGGATAATCGTACTTCCATTATTGCTGCTCTTGGTGTTGCAGGAGATTTGACAACGTATGCTCAGCGTACGAACGTCGTACTGATTCGTGAGGAAAACGGTAAACGCCAAGAAGTACGTCTGAATTTGTTATCTCAAGACATTCTTAATTCGCCTTACTATTTTTTAAGAAATGGAGATATCATTTATGTAGAACCATCACGTGTAAAAGCCAATTACAATGACCATACCTATCAATTAATGCCAATTGTTACCAGTGTAGTATCGGCGGTGGTCTCTGTAGGGGTCTTGTTAATCAACATTACTCGCTAATCCTTATTGCAACCACATAG
>JARXAV010000216.1 GCA_029865665.1 Flectobacillus sp.
CCAACCATTCCACCAATCATGGCACGGTTTGCAGTAGAAGTTTCAGGGCCAAAAAACAAATCGTGTTTTTTTAACTCCATGTTTAGCACGTCACGTACCACACCTGGTTGCACACGTACCCAATGCTCCTCTTTATTGACCTCTAAAATACTAGTAAAGTTTTTAGATACATCCACTACAATACCATTTCCAACAACCTGACCTGCTAAGGACGTACCCGCAGTACGAGGAATTAGCGAAGTTCCATTGGAACGGGCAAAATTAATCAATTTCTTGATATCCTCTTTTGTTTTTGGAATAGCTACTGCCGTTGGCATCTCACGGTACGCAGACGCATCTGTAGCGTATAGTGTACGCATAACAGTATCATAATGCAACGTGCCTTCTAATTGGCTTGCAAGTTGAGAGAGTTGGTGATTACTTACAGTCTGACTCATGGTTCTAATTTAATCTAAGGCAAGAGAAATATCTCCCTTAATTTTACGAAGTTCAAAAATACAACATTATTTTATCTTGCCTTTTTATTCGTTATAATGTTATGTGTTTTATGAAAAAAATTATAAAACAGAAAATAATATTTTCTAAACGTTTTGTATCTCTACAACCTGCAAAATAGCATTGCCGAAATTGAAAATCTGTTTTGAATACTCTTAATTCAGTGCTTTATTTAATTCAGTGGATATTTTAGTGATAACAATCTAAATAAAAATTCGATTATTTTATATGTATTTTTTATTGAAAAAATTCAATAAAAAACGTTTTAGATTATTTTAACATTTTTTAACAAAAACCTTGTTTATCAGGTATAAAAGGGGTTCTTACGTTTTCAATTGTTGATAGACGCTCTTGTTTTTCTATGCCTATTGTCCAATTTTCAGAGGCCATGCAATCGTTTGCGTAATAAAAATTTTTCAAAAAAAAATTGAATAATAGAAGTTTTCTTGCCTAATTTGTACCAAGAATTCTGGACATTATTCAATTTAAGGAATATAGCTAGATATGCCATTTTTATAAAAACATCCATTCTGAAGCTAACTCTACGTTTGCTTAGAAGCTATTTACTTTTGTTTTCTTAGATTTGTTCATTGTCCTAATCTTGTTTATACTATTTTTTCATTAACCATTTTTCCAATCTTAAAATTCCTATGGAAAATCATTTTTACAGATGGTTGTGTCGTTCTGTACGACAAAACGTAGTAGTATCAAAACAGTTAACAAACGTAATGTTATTAGCTGTAGCGGTGCTTTTTTCTGTTGGTGCTTATGCACAAGACAGAGTAGTGACGGGTAAAGTGACCGATGCTGCAGACGGCTCTGCATTGCCTGGAGTAACGGTTCAAGTGAAAGGTACTACGAAAGGTACACAAACTGATGCTTCTGGTACATATAAACTAAATGTTGCTGGCAATGCAAGTTTGACATACTCTTTTGTAGGTTATGCTACTCAGACAATTTCAGTAGGTAATCGTTCTAGCGTAAATGTTAGCTTGTCATCTGAAGACAAAACATTAGAAGAAGTTGTGGTTGTTGGTTATGGTACAATCAAAAAGAAAGATGCAACGGGTGCTGTAAATGCAATTGGAGTTAAAGACTTTGCTAAAGGGGTAATTTCATCTCCTGAACAATTGATGCAAGGTCGTGTAGCTGGGGTGCAAATTACGCAATCAAATGGTGAACCAGGTGGTGGTATTAACGTACGTATCAGAGGTACATCTTCAGTTTATGGTGGAAATCAACCATTATTCGTAATTGACGGAGTTGCTTTGAGTCCAGATGCAACTTCAACAGACGGAGAATCTTCAAGTGGTGTTGGTCGTCAGGCTGCTAAAAACCCATTGAACTTTTTGAATCCAGATGATATTGCAAGTATTGACATCTTAAAAGATGCTTCTTCTACTGCTATTTATGGTTCAAGAGGTGCGAACGGTGTAGTAATGATTACAACTAAAAAAGGAAAAGGTAAAGGAACTCTTGATTATGGATATTCACTTGGTATGAGTAGCATTACTAAGAAGTATGACTTGTTAAGTGCTTCAGAATATACTGCTGCAAATCCAACTAAAAACCAAGGAGGTTCTACAGATTGGCAAAATGAGTTGTTCAGAACAGGTGTTACTCAGCAACATAATTTCTCTTATGGTGGTGGTGATCAATCTGGTAGCTACCGTTTTTCTTTAGGATATTTAGATCAACAAGGTATCGTTCAAAAATCAGAAATGAAACGTTACACAGTTGGTTTCAACGGAAGTAAGAAATTCTTACAAGATCGTTTAACAATTGGATCAAACATCAACGTTGCAAATACGAAAGACGTAAACGTTCCAATTTCTGAAAACGTAGGGTTTACAGGTGATTTGATGGGAGGTATTTTAAAAACAAACCCAACAATGGCTATCTTTAAGAAAGATGCAAATGGTAATCAAGTGTACAACCAAGTTGGTATCACTGAACCAAATCCACTTGCATTCTTGAATTTATCTGCTGATAACACAAATACACTTCGTGCTTTAGGTAATGTTAACGCTGAATTACAATTGTTTAAAGGGTTGAAATTCAAAACAGTTTTAGGTTTTGATAAATCATTCTCAACAAGAAAAGCAGCTTACTCGAAAGATTTATTAATTGAAGGTGTAGCTGGATTAGGTCGTGCTTATGTAAGAGATGTAGAAATCAATAACCAATTATGGGAAAACTACTTCACGTATGACAAAGATTTCGGCAAGAAAACGACGTTGAATGCTACATTAGGTTATTCATACCAAAGTTTTGATAAGTATTCTAAGAATATTACTGCAACTAACTTCCGTACATCTGACTTAGATTTAATGATTAACAACTTGGCATCAGCAAATAGCCAAACAACTGGGTCATTAATTCAAAACTCTTCTTCAGAGAAAGATGAATTACAATCGTATTTCGGTCGTGTTAACTTGTCATTATCTAACAAGTATTTGATTACTGGTACGCTACGTGTGGATGGTTCAACTAAATTTGGTGGTAACAACAAATACGGTTATTTCCCATCATTGGCTGTGAAATATAAATTAATCGAAGAATCGTTTATTCCGAAAGATGTATTTACAGACTTAGCAGTTCGTGCAAGTTATGGTATCACAGGTAACCAAGCGATTCCTCACAACTTATATGACAGACGTGACCGTTACAATGCTTGGACAATCAACCAAGGTGGAACAAACATTGAAGGTGGTGCATTAAATGCAGTAGCATTTAACAACCCGAACTTGAAATGGGAGTCAACAGCAGCGTTGAACATTGGTTTGGATTTCTCAGTATTGAAAGGACGTGTTTCGGGAACATTAGACTTCTATGATAAGCATACAAAAGACTTATTATTCCAAGTAGTTTCAGCACAACCTGCTCCAACACCATTCGTTTGGAAAAACTTAGATACAGATATTCAGAATACAGGGGTTGAATTAGGTTTAAATGCTACAGTTGTAGAAGCGAAAGATTTCTCATGGGAAGTTTTATTCAACGTTGCTTACAACAAAAACTTAATCAAAAACTTGAAAGGTACTTATGATACTGGTGAGATTAACGGACAAGGTCTATCAGGAGCATTTGGAGAGCGTTTAGCAGAAGGTCAACCAATGTTTGCATTCTTCTTACGTCAGTTCGGTGGATTTGATGCTTCAGGAAACTCTATTTATCCAAACGGAGACTTCCAACAGTTTTTAGATAAAAGTCCTCTTCCTAACTTAACAGGAGGTTTTACAAACAACTTTAAGTATAAAAACTTCGATGCAAGTATCTTCTTCAATGGCGTGTTTGGTAACTATATTTACAATAACACGGCTAACGCATTCTTTACACAAGGTTCATTTGCAAATGGACGTAACGTTACTAAGAATGTAATCGGAAATGGCGAAGGTGGTCTTAATGCTCCAGATGTTTCAACTCGTTTCTTAGAAAAAGGTGACTTTGTTCGTTTACAAAACTTATCATTAGGGTACAGAGTTAAAACTCAAAGTAAAAATATCTCAAACTTGAGAGTATTCGTTACAGGTCAGAATTTGTTTGTTATTACTAACTACAGCGGTCAAGATCCAGAAGTAAACACAAACAAATCATTGAATGGTATTCCATCAGCAGGTATTGATTATACTGCATACCCAAGAGCTAGAACTTGGACTGTTGGTGCGAGCATTTCATTCTAATTAACCATTTTTAATTTCTTTAAGACAATGAAAAAAAATCATTTATATAGACTTTTGGTAGCAGGTGTCAGTATCGCTTCACTTGCTTCTTGTACCGATTTGATTACGCAAGAAAAGGACTCAATCGTTCGTGTAAGTACAGGTGGTAGTGTATTTACAAAAGGAGATCCTACTGCCTTGTTAGCTTCTGCTTACACCGATTTAGGTGTGTTCACTGACCAAGCAAACGTGTACTCGTTAGGTCAGCATACTTCAGCAGAAATGATCCCTCCTACAAGAGGGGTTGACTGGGGTGACAACGGGGTTTGGCGTACATTGGACGCTCACACTTGGGATGCTTCACACTCATACGTTCGTGATGCGTGGAATAGCTTAAACCAACGTATCTTTAAGTGTAATGAAATCTTAGCTTCTGATCCAACGCCATCACAAGCAGCTCAGGCTAAGTTCTTACGTGCTTTGAATATGTATCACGTAATGGATTATTTTGGACAAGTGCCATTTAGAGAAGTAACTCAGGGTGTTGATGAAAATCCTGCTGTTAAAACTCGTTCTGAAGCATTTGACTTCATTGTGAAGGATTTAACGGAAGCGTTACCAAACTTAGTAGATGCTAAACCAAGTGCTACTAACGGTGTGGCTTCTAAAGCAGCAGCTAATACGCTTTTAGCTCGTTTGTATTTGAATAAAGCAGTTTACAAATCATCTAAAGCAGAAGGTCCTTACACGTTTGATAAAGCGGATATGGATAAAGTAGTTGCTTATGCTGATGCCGTGACCGCTGCTGGTTATTCATTAGAGAAAGATTACTTTACTAACTTTACGACGAAGGCATCTTCTGAAATTGTTATGGTTAGTTTAGAAGGAACTCCTCAAAACAGATGGTTCATGACGTTACACTACGATCAGAACCCTTCTGGTTGGAATGGATTTACTACGTTAGCAGATTTTTATGATAAATTCGAGAAAACGGATTCTCGTATTGGTATTCCTGCAAAAGGAAATAAGACTGAATTCTCTGGTATTGGCCGTGGTTTCTTAATTGGTGCTCAAATCAAAGATGATGGAACTCCTTTAGTGGATACTCGTACAAACAAAGTGCTTTCATTCACTCGTGATGTACCTTTAGCAGGTGCTGCGACGGATAAAGGTATTCGTGTTATCAAATATCACCCTGCTGATGCTGGTAAGTATATCTTATTGCGTTATGCTGAAACGGTGTTAGCTAAAGCTGAAGCTCAATTGAGAGGTGGAGATGCTGCTGGTGCATTGAAAACGGTGAATGCATTAAGAGCTGCTCGTGGAGCTAGTGCTTTGACATCATTAACAGAAGCAAATATGTTTGATGAAATTGGTCGTGAAACGTATTGGGAAGGATTTGCTAGAACGTATGAAATTCGTTTCGGTAAATTCTTAAATGGTACTGGTGCTGAAAATAAAGATGTAAGCAGAGTATTATTCCCAATTCCTTCTTCGGCTTTAGTTTCAAATCCAAACTTGAAACAAAACGCAGGTTATTAATAGGTTGTTTCAAGGCTAAATGCTTTTAAAAACAATAAAATTGACTTATCGTAATAAAACAAAAATGCTCGAATATTCGAGCATTTTTGTTTTATTACTCATTCTAATGCTGTATATTGATTTTGAATAGTTGAGCGTAAAAAACTTCACTAGGCATTTCAAATAAGTAAGATACTATTAACCATTTATCAAGATATATGAAATATTTCGCAGTGTTATTTCTTAGTTTTTTCCTTTACTCATGTGGTTCTTCTACTGAAAAAGAAATTGAATCGACTTTTGCAAACTTGAAGGACGGACAGGCTAAAGTATTGATTTCGATTGATGATAAAGCTTTCTATCTACCAGAAAGTATTTTCTTTGGCGATGTGCAAGTATTTGATAATTCATTTCGCCTTAATGTGTATGACCAATTTGAGAGTAATCTAGTAGTTTCATTCGGAGGAAATCAATGGTATGAAAAGAAACCTATTAGTAAACAGGTTTTTGCCGATAATCAAATTAGTGCCAGCGTGATGATTGGGAAGCTAATTGATAAAAAAAAACTTATTGGTGAAGGGTATTTAATGACTGATGGCGAAATTAAAATTAAGTCATTCTCACGGGAAAAATTGGTATTGGAATTAACAGGTAAAGTGGGTAGATATCAAACAGAAAGAGAACCTGAAAAATGGAATACATTAACAGGGTTGATTATCTATAAAAAACCAAAGTTAGTAATACAAGATTTAACCGAAAGTCAATTGTTTTATTGAGGGGAATAAACTCACTTCACAAATAAGTTTATCAAATATATATACTATAATTCCGTACTGAATTGAAAAAGTTTTTCTATTTCTTTTTGCTTATATCGCTCGTGTCTTGCTCTGGGAAAAAAGATACGCTCTTTGAATTAGTGGATGCCAAAGAATCGGGTATCGACTTTGTAAATAAGGTCGAAAATACGGATGATTTCAATATTTTTAATTACCGTAATTTTTATAATGGTGGAGGAGTGGCTGTAGGAGACTTAAATAACGATGGTTTACCAGAAGTATTTATGACAGCTAACATGGGATCGAATAAGTTATACTTGAATAAGGGTGAGTTTAAATTTGAAGATGTTACTCAAAAGGCTGGAGTTGCCGAAACCGATAAATGGAATACAGGCGTGGTAATGGTGGACATTAATAACGATGGCTGGTTGGATATTTATGTATGCAATGCGGGCTATCGTAAGTTTACGAGCCAACAAAAAAATGCTTTGTTTATTAACAACCATAACATGACCTTCACCGAATCTGCGGCGAAATATGGCTTAGATGAAGGAGGTTATACAACTCATGCCGCTTTTTTTGATTATGATTTAGATGGCGATTTAGATTGCTATATCCTAAATAATAGTTTTATTCCTGTCAACACGCTTGACTATGCGAATAACCGTGAATTGAGAGCCGAAGATTGGCCTGTGAAAGATTTCTTGAAAGGCGGAGGTGATAAATTGATGCGTAATGATAGCCCCCCAACTCCCAAAGGGGGAGTATTTCAACCCAAATTTACGGATGTATCGAAGGAAGCTGGTATTTATAGTAGCTTAATTGGCTTTGGTTTGGGCGTAACTATTGGGGATGCCAACAACGATAACTATCCTGATATTTATGTTTCTAATGACTTTTATGAGAAAGACTACCTGTACATCAATCAGAAAAATGGTAAGTTCAAAGAGGAAATAGAAGACCGAATGAAGCATATCAGCTTGGCTTCGATGGGAGCAGATATGGCGGATGTCAATAACGATGGATACCCTGAAATTATGACGACGGATATGCTTCCTCGTGACGAATATCGCTTAAAAACAACGTCTTCATTTGATAATCATTATGTATTTAAACTGAAAAAAGATCGAGGTTTTTATAATCAGTTTCAGCAAAATAGTCTTCAACTAAATAATCAAGATGGCACGTTTAGCGAGGTGGGTAACTATGCAGGAGTCGCCGCAAGTGACTGGAGTTGGGGAGCCTTGATGTTCGATGCAGATAACGATGGTTACAATGATATTTATGTGTGTAATGGTATTTATCATGATGTGATTGACCAAGATTTTATTGATTTCTTTGCCAATGAGTTACGCCAGAAAATGGAAGTAACAGGCGTGAAGGAAAGCATCGGTAAAATTATGGAACAAATGCCTTCTAAACCGCAGGTAAACAACTTTTTCCATAATACAAAGACCTTGAAATTTGAAGAAAAGTCAGCTGATTTTGGCTTTGAAACGCCTTCATTCTCGAATGGTGCAGCTTATGCCGATTTGGATAATGATGGTGATTTAGACTTGGTGGTGAACAATATTAATATGCCTTGCTTTGTGTATCGCAACAAAACGGAACAGCAGGAAACAAAAAATCATTATTTAAAGGTAAAATTACAAGGTGAAAAACAGAATACTTTTGCGGTTGGAGCGAAAGTAGATGTTTATACGAATAACATGGTGTTAACTCGTTCGGTGATTCCGTCTCGTGGTTTTCAATCGAGTACCGAATATCCCCTGACTTTTGGTTTGGGAACGCTTTCAAAAGTGGACTCTATTCGGATTACCTGGGCAGATTTGCGTACTACGGTGGTGAAAAATCCAAGTACGGATAAATTGTTAACCTACTCTATTAAGGACGCTAAAGTATTACCATTCTTACAAAATAAGGCTGTCAACTCATTCTTTGAATTAGTCACGAATTCGATGGATACGCATAAGGAGGACAGTTATGAGGATTTTTATGATGAGAAAAATCTACCTGCGTTATTATCAAAAGAAGGGCCTAAGGCTGCGATTGGTGATGTAAATGGTGACGGTAAAGAGGATGTATATATTTGTGGGGCTAAAAATCAGGCAGGGCAATTGTACATTCAGACAGGAAATACCTTTAAGAAGTCGCCACAAAAGTCATTTAGTGATGTTGCTTTTTTTGAGGATACTGCTGCATCCTTCTTTGATGCTGATAATGATGGCGATTTGGATTTAGTAGTAGGTAGTGGGGGGAATGAAACCGAAGCGGGTACAGGGGAGTTAATTAATCGCCTTTATCTTAACGATGGGAAGGGGAATTTTACTTTCGCTAGTAGAGCGATTCCGAATAATGAAACAAATACTGCTGTGATTGCTCCGTATGACTATGATAGCGATGGCGATTTAGATTTATTTGTAGGAAGCAGAAGTATGCCTAAGCAATATGGAATGAATCCTTCAAGTTTTATCTATGAAAACAGTGGTAAAGGTGTATTTAAGGACGTAACTAAAGCTGTTTGTCCCGAATTAGAAAGTTTAGGAATGATTCGTGACGCTCGTTGGGAAGATGTAAACGGTGATAAAAAGAAAGAGCTAATTGTAGTCGGCGACTGGATGACTCCCATGGTATTCACTCTTAAAGGCAAAAAACTTGAGGTAATGACCACAGGACTAGAAAACTATGCAGGCTTCTGGGGTGCTTTGGCGGTAAGTGACATTGATAATGACGGAGATAATGATTTGATTTTGGGAAATATGGGCGAAAATTTTACGCTTCATATTAGTGAAGAGAAACCGCTGAAAATCTGGGTGAAAGACTTTGATGAGAATGGAACTACGGATAAAATATTGACGAAAACCATTGATGGTAAGGATGTAACGGTATTTTTGAAAAGAGAAATGGCAGAGCAGTTTCCGTTGTTGAAAAAGCAAATTTTGAAGCATTCAGACTATGCTCAAAAGTCCTTAAAAGACTTATTCTCTGCTAATGTGTTGGAAACAGCCTTAATGAAAACAGTAAATTATTGTAAGTCTGCCGTCGCTATCAACGATGGTAAAGGAAACTTTACGCTGGTAGCTCTGCCAGAAACAGTGCAATTGTCGTGTGTAAATGCAATTACATGTGTAGATATTAACCACGATGGACTAAACGACATTGTTTTAGGGGGCAATTATACAGGTTTTATACCGCAATTAGGCATGGTCGATGCAAGTAGGGGAAATATTCTAATCAATAGGGGAAAAGGGGTATTTAAAGTTTTGAAAAACCAAGAAAGCGGTTTTGTGACGAATGGAGAAATCAAGCAGATTAGTCCTTTGTTAATAGAAAAGAAACTTAACCTATTGACACTCATTAATAATGAAGTGCCTAAATTATATCGTTTAATTAACTAATTTATGCTAAAGATATTTCTTAGAAGCTGTCTTTTGATATGCTTATTCATAAGTGCTTGTACGAATAAAAAAGAGACTGTATTGTTTGAATTACTTGATTCGGATAAAACAGGGATTGAATTTGCTAATGACTTAAAGGCTACCAAAGATTTAAATATCTTCAATTATATGTATTATTATAATGGAGGGGGAGTTGGAGCTGGCGATTTCAATAATGACGGTCTAGTTGATTTATGTTTCACCGCAAATATCAAAGAAAATAAATTGTACCTCAACAGAGGTGAGATGAAGTTTGAAGATATTACCCAAAAAGCCAATTTCGTGGGCGAGAAAGGTTGGTCGAATGGCGTTTCGGTGGTTGATATAAATCAGGATGGAAAACTTGATATCTATGTAAGTCAGGTTGGTGGTTTTGATATTCTGAAAGGACATAATTTATTGTTTGTATGCAAGGAAATTACCAAAGAAGGTATTCCTGTATATGAAGAAAAATCAAAAGAATACGGCTTAGATTTAGTGGGTTTTGGTACGCAAGCAGTCTTTTTTGATTACGATGTCGATGGTGACTTGGATATGTTTCAGCTAAATCATTCGGTACATCAAAACGGAACGTTTGGTGCTAGAGATCATTTTCAAGGAACGGTTCATCCGTTGGCAGGAGATAAACTATTTGTGAATAACGATGGTAAATATGTTGAAGTAACACAACAAGCAGGCATTTTTACAGATGCCTTAGGTTATGGACTTGGTGTAGGATTGGGCGATGTGAATTTTGACGGGTATCCAGATATGTACATTGGTAACGATTTTCATGAAAATGATTATTTGTATATCAATCAACAGAATGGAAGTTTTAAGGAAAAAATAGAAGAAGAAATGATGCACACGAGTCAATTCTCGATGGGGATTGACATTGCAGACATCAATAATGATATTTTTCCCGAAATCATTTCCTTAGATATGCTTCCTTTTGACCGAGAAATTTTGAAACGTTCAGAGGGAGAGGATTCCTATAACATCTTTAAATACAAAATTCGTCAAGGCTATAACTATCAGTTTTCCAGAAATAATCTCCAATTAAATAGAGGGATTAATGTAGGCTTAGGCAACGTAAAAGACGTATCTTTTTCAGAAATAGGGGTGTTCTCGGGTGTCCATGCAACTGATTGGTCTTGGTCGCCATTATTTATGGATTTTGATAACGATGGACAAAAAGATTTATTCATCTCAAACGGGATTCC
>JARXAV010000100.1 GCA_029865665.1 Flectobacillus sp.
ATTATTTATATTGGGCCTACGCTAATTATGCCCCTTTGGTGGTTAATTACCCGTAAAATCATCCGAATAACCAAAACTCACCGTATTACCTCCATTGCCGATTTTATTTCGGCTCGTTATGGTAAAAATTTAAGCTTGGGAGTCATTGTCACCCTCGTTTGCCTCATCGGAACAATGCCTTACATTGCCATTCAACTCAAGGCGATTTCGAGTAGCTTTTTCATCGTAACAGGAAGTAGTCATTCGGATAAACTTTTTTTAAACGATGTTTCCTTTTACATTGCCATCGGTCTAGGCATATTCACCATTATTTTCGGAACAAGAAAACTCGACTCACTCGAACGCCACGAAGGACTGGTTTCCGCCATTGCCATCGAATCCATTCTCAAAATAATTGCCTTTTTAGCAGTTGGTATTTTTGTCACCTACGGACTTTTCGACGGGTTCGAAGACATTTTTAGCAGAGCCTCCGCTGTACCCAGCCTGCGAGCAAAATTCACCATCCCAGAAAGTAATGGCTACGCTACTTGGTTTTGGTATTCGTTTGCAGCCATAAGTGCTTTTTTGTTTTTACCTCGTCAATTTCAGGTATCTATTGTCGAAAATATCGACGAAAATCACCTCAAAAAAGCCATTTGGCTCTTGCCACTTTATTTACTTATCATTAATATTTTTGTCCTTCCAATTGCCTTTGGAGGGAATTTACTATTTCCGAGAGGCAACATCAATCCCGATAACTTTGTCTTGGCAATTCCGATTCATTTCAATGCCAACACCATTGCACTGATTACCTATCTGGGAGGATTTTCGGCAGCAACCAGCATGATTATCGTCGAAACCATCGCTCTTAGCATCATGGTTTCCAACAGCATTTTGATTCCATTATTTTTGGCATACCCCAAAACCTTACGCTCTACCAACCTCAGCACCTTCGTCAATCGAAGCAGACGTATAAGCATTATCATTATTTTGCTTTTGGCCTATTTATATGCCCGAGTGATTGCGGAACATTTCTCCTTAGTTACCATCGGAATGCTCTCATTTTCGGCAGTAGCTCAATTTACACCCGCTATTATTGGTGGAATTTATTGGCGAGAAGGCACAAAACAAGGAGCAGTATTAGGAATTGTTTTAGGGACGTTAGTTTGGTTTTACACGCTTGTATTCCCAATGCTGATAGAAGCAGGACTTTTCCCTCAGACAATTTTACAGAACGGGCCTTTTGGAATTAGTTGGTTAAAATCATATCAACTATTCGGACTAAAAGGCATGGATTCGCTGGCTCATGGAATTTTTTGGAGTTTGTTTTTCAATACGTTTAGTTACTTAATAGGTTCTGCCCTGAGCAAAGCAAGTACCATCGAACTGAACCAAGCTGTATTATTTGTGGGGGTTGTCAAGCAAGATAATTTCTCCGAAAGTGCTACCATTTGGCGAGGAACGGCCTATTTGAAAGACATTAAGACCTTGTTGAATAACTTTTTTAGCGAACGACGTACCAATAAAATCCTGTCACTTTTTGCACAACGCCATGACCTAAATCTCAACGACCCCAAAGCAGACCCTAAACTGGTTGCTTACTCAGAGAAAGTATTGGCTGGAATTGTAGGCTCTGCTGCTGCCCGAATTATGATTTCGTCGATTTCGGTAGAAGAAAACCTCTCGATGGATGAAGTTCTCAATATTTTACGTACGTCTCAAGCATTAGTCATTACGAATAAAGAACTGAAAACGAAGTCCTTAGAATTAGAACGAGCTACCAATGAGCTAAAAAATGCCAATGATATTTTACAAAAAGCAGATACCTTAAAAGATGATTTTCTTTCAACGGTTGCTCACGAAATCCGAACACCCCTCACTTCCATCAGGGCTTTGTCTGAAATTGTACACGACAATCCTGAGATGGAGCTAGAAGAGCGTGAACATTTTTTAGGAACGGTCATAAAAGAATCTGTCCGTTTAAGCCGACTTATCAATCAGGTACTTGATTTAGAAAAATATCAATCGGGTAAACAAACGATACAACTCAATCAAATTGATATTCAGGATGTTATCAAAGAATCCATCGAATCTATTTTCCAGCAAGCCAAAGAGAAGAACATTCTAATTTCGTTTATTCCAAACCGATTTACGCCAAAAATTGCGGGAGAACACGATAAATTGATTCAAGTAATGGTCAATCTGGTATCCAATGCCATTAAATACTGTGCAAATGATACAGGACATATTCAAATAAGTGTTCAGCATGACAATGATTTTGTCTATACGTCCGTTCAAGATAATGGAACAGGAATTGACAAAGCATTTCAACGATTAATTTTCGATAAATTTTATCAAGCAGAAGATCAGACCATCAAAAAACCTAAAGGAAGTGGTTTAGGACTTGCAATTAGTAAAAAAATCATTGAACTTCATCAAGGAAATATTTGGGTGGAAAGTGAGTTAGGCAAAGGCTCTACTTTTACCTTTAAAATTCCTGTAAGTAATCATTCGAGTTCAGAAGAGTTGTAATTCCATGAACCACTTCTTTAAATACGTAATTTTGATCCCCACAAATTATGAAACCAGTACAAAAAGTTTTAATCGTTGACGATGAACCAAGTATATTAATGTCGCTTGAATTTTTAATGAAAAAAGAAGGTTATGAGGTCTTTATTGCTAGAGATGGGCAAGAAGCACTTGAAATCATTCAACGAGAAATTCCGCATGTAGTCCTCTTAGACGTAATGATGCCCAACGTTGACGGCTACGAAGTATGCAGATTTATCAGAGCCAACGAATCATACACTCATTGTAAAGTGATATTTTTAAGTGCCAAAAATAAGGAATTGGATATTGAAAAAGGATATGCTGTTGGGGCAAATCTCTATGTTGCCAAACCATTTTCGACCCGAAGCCTAATAACCCAAGTGCGAAATTTAACGGAAGAAACAGCAATCAATTAAAAGCTATACCTATTTAGCACAAATTAATAAAAAGGTGTAGCGATACTTAAATGATTATTGTATTTTTACGAGATAAAATAGCAAGAACAATACATAAATTATTCGTACCCCAATGAACTTACAGATCACATCCTTTGAAGATTATCAAGAAAAATACCAACACTCCGTAGAAGATCCTGAGGGATTCTGGGCAGAGATTGCTCAAAATTTCTACTGGCGTAAACCTTGGAAAAAAACATTAGAGTGGAATTTCGAAACTGCCGAAACAAAATGGTTTAAAGGTGGTAAAATGAATATCACTGAAAACGCACTAGACCGTCACTTGGCAACTCGTGGCGACCAACCTGCTATTGTGTTTGAACCAAATGATCCTTCGGACGAAGCGACTACCTTAACATACAAAGTACTTCACGAACGTGTTTGTACGTTCGCTAACGTGCTGAAAAAGCACGGAGTACAAAAAGGAGATCGTATTTGTATTTATATGCCAATGATTCCAGAATTGGCAATTGCGGTATTGGCTTGTGCTAGAATCGGAGCGATTCACTCAGTGGTATTTGGTGGTTTTTCAGCCCAATCTATCGCAGATCGTATCAACGATGCTCAGTGTAATTTGGTTATTACAGCAGACGGTTCTTTCCGTGGAAACAAATCAATTCCATTGAAATCAACCATGGACGATGCCTTAATTCAGTGTACATCGGTTAAAAAAGTAATCGTAGCAACTCGTACTCGTGTACCTGTTTCGATGATAAAAGGACGTGACCTTTGGTGGGAAGAAGAAGTAAAAACAGTATCGTCTGTTTGTCCTGCCGAAGAAATGGATGCGGAAGATATTTTGTTCATTTTATATACATCAGGTTCAACAGGAAAACCCAAAGGAGTTGTACATACTTGTGGCGGATATATGATTTATTCGACCTACACCTTTGCGAACGTTTTCCAATATCAAGAAGGACAAACGCACTTCTGTACCGCTGATATTGGTTGGATTACAGGACACTCGTATATCGTATATGGCCCACTTTGTTACGGAGCTACTACCTTATTGTTTGAAGGTGTTCCGACTTACCCTGATGCTGGACGATTCTGGGATATTGTTACCAAACATAAAGTAGATATTTTATATACTGCTCCAACGGCAATTCGTTCGTTAATGGGCTTTGGAGACAGCTTTGTGGAAGGAAAAGATTTAAGTAGCCTTAAAGTGTTAGGTTCGGTAGGTGAGCCTATCAACGAAGAAGCATGGCACTGGTATAACGAAAAAGTAGGACATAAAAATTGTCCAATTGTGGATACGTGGTGGCAAACAGAAACTGGTGGTTTGATGATTTCACCAATTGCAAATGTTACACCAACCAAACCATCTTATGCAACCCTTCCATTGCCAGGGGTACAACCAATGTTGGTAGATGAAAAAGGGGAAGAATTAATAGGAAATGGCGTTTCGGGTAACTTATGTATTCGTTTCCCTTGGCCTGGTATTATTCGTACTACCTACGGCGACCACGAACGTTGTGTACAAACGTATTTCTCTACGTATAAGGGATTATACTTCACTGGCGACGGTTGTTTACGTGATGAAGATGGTTACTACCGTATCACTGGACGTGTGGATGACGTTATCAACGTATCGGGACACCGTATTGGTACAGCAGAGGTTGAAAATGCCATTAACATGCACTTGGGCGTAGTGGAATCTGCAATTGTTGGCTATCCACACGACATCAAAGGGCAGGGTATCTATGCTTACATCATCATGGATAAAGAGCAAGAAGATATTGATTTGACTCGTAAAGATATTTTAGCAACCGTAACTCGTATTATTGGGCCAATTGCTAAACCTGATAAAATTCAGTTTGTATCGGGTTTACCAAAAACTCGTTCTGGCAAAATCATGCGTAGAATCCTAAGAAAAGTAGCCGAAGGTGAAACCTCTAACTTAGGTGATATTTCTACCCTACTTGACCCGAACGTAGTCGCTGAAATTATTGGCGGAATGGTTAAATAGTTTTTTTGATTTTGGATGTTGGATTTTGAATTTTGAATTAAATGAATTCGGCTGTTATTTGGAAAAAGGCTGTTTGGTTTGGTCTAAACATTCAAAATCCAACATTTAAAATCCAACAACGTAAAAGGCGTATTTTAGAGAACATTCTCTAAAATACGCCTTTTACGTTGTATCAGTCTGAACAGCAATCTTTTAACGCTATTCTACATCTTCAAAAACCATTCGCTACTTTCCGTCTCCTGTGCTAGAAATCGGATTCTGAGATGAATCCATCACTTTAATTCGTCCATCTTTATCACGATAAACTTGTAAGTATGAATGCTGAGG
>JARXAV010000115.1 GCA_029865665.1 Flectobacillus sp.
GGACACTTATGACGACCAATTTAACTTAGATGGAACAAAACCTGATTTTATCTTACAGGCAGGAAGTGTCCCAAAACTTAGACATTCCATCGGTTTGGTTTCTACGGCTGCCACGGCATCGCTTGTCAACAAAGATAAAAACAAAGTCGATTTTGTAAGAGCGGTTTGGAATGCCAAATTAGAACCTTATGAAGATGGCTATTTCGACCCATATTACGACGGATTGATGTACTTGTTCAGCTTGATGCACCTCAGCGGAAAGTATCAAATTGTAAAACCTCAGTAAAAATTGGATCAATTATAGCTTAAAAGTATCCTCCAATTCTCTAAAATCACCCGATTAGCTTTGACATTGAGTTGTATAAAAAGTGCTAATCAGGTGATTTCTAGTGAACAACAATTTGTGTTCTTTAATTTATTAAAGAAAAAGTTGCTAATATTATATATTATTTCTAATTTTACTAACATCATAATCTCAGCGAGATTATGACTCTCTCTCTGGTCATTTACTCTTTGTTTTGAAATGTGTTACCTTGACACAACCCACTATATGGATATTTCATAAAAGGAATAATTTAATAGTTATATTAAATCATTCCTCGTGAATACGTATAGTTATGCAATTCTGTATATTTTTTTGTACTAAGTGTTCTATTGTGTTATAGTTTATCTCTAAAACATACTGCGTATGATTAAAAAAAAAGTTGTGAAGTAATGAGTTATTGCATATAAGATACTGTTAGAACAAAAAATGAATTTTCCAGAGAGGGCGAAGTTTATTGGTATTAGTTCTAATAGATTCTATTTCAAATGGTATCCAGTGTAGCAACGATTAAAAATCCTAATTCATAAAGCACACATTAGATGATATTGGCTGATAATTTCTACAAAATTGTAAGCATATCTTCTTTTCTGTTCGAAAAAAATCAATCAATTTAAAATAAATGATTTACACTAGTAAATCATTTATTTTCGACATAGTGTTCTATGGTGTTATAGGATAGTGTTCTACAGTGTTATAGGAATTTGAAAAAATGTTATTGCCAATTATCTCTTCAATAAGAATAGAATGAAAATGACCAGAGAGATTCATTTTTTTGAGGGAAGAGATATTGGATTTTATTATAATTTTAAATCGTAGATACTTATCGAGTAGTAAATACTGTAAATATTACATTTTAAATACTTTATGCTCTTGAATGGTTTCAATTAGAACTATTCAAGAGGTGGAATTCTTTTGTCTTTTAGAAAAAAGGTGAAAGATGAAAGGGATGCTTATTTCCTAAACATAGCGTTTGCATTCTGCTGTAAAGCTGATTGCACAAGTTAAGCAATTGCTTTGCTTGAATCATTCAATTCAATCTTAAATCTCACATTGTGTAATATGAAAAAACAAATCTTATTTCTTTTGGGTTTTTTACTTTGCTGTTCATTTGCAAAAGCCCAAAAAAATATATCGGGAAAAGTATCAGGAGATGATGGTAACCCGATACCGGGTGTAAGTGTACGTGTAAAGAAATCACAGACAGGTATCATAACAGATGCTACTGGAAATTTTAACCTAAAAGCCTCAGCCGATGACATTCTTACATTCAGTTCGGTTGGTTATATAAACCAAGAAGCAAAAGTAGGTAATCGAAGTGTTATAAACATCGTACTCACTACAAATGTAAGTGCTTTAGAAGAAGTTGTTGTCATGGGTTATGGTACCCAAAAGAGGTCTTCAGTAACTGCTGCGGTAGCCTCGGTTGGGTCAAAAGAGTTGACGGCACTTCCTGTTCCAAGCATTGAAGGAGCATTACAAGGTCGTGTATCGGGTGTGCAAGTAACTAGTAACGGTTCACCGGGAGTTGCCCCCGTGGTTAGAATTCGTGGAGTTGGCTCTATCAACTATGCGGCAAACCCATTGTACGTTATTGATGGTTATCCAGTTGGTAATTTGAACGATATAGACATGAAAGATGTAGAATCGTTAGAAGTACTCAAAGATGCTAGTGCAGCAGCAATTTATGGTTCGAGAGCGGCAAACGGGGTAATCATAATCACCACTAAAAAGGGATCAAAAGATGGTAAGCTACACATCAACGTAGAAACGTATTATGCGTCACAAAGCCCATGGAAAAAATTAACACCGCTCAATACGCAACAATACTTGCAGTATGGTAAGACATTATTATCAGCAGCTGGAGCGGCCTTTCCTGACCGTTGGAGTCAACTGAACAATGAGACTTACCCTGGTTCAGGTGTTACTTTTGCAAATACCAATACAGACTGGCAAGACCACTTATTCCAAACAGGAGGTTTATCAAACACCACTGCTACTATTACAGGTGGGAATGCTACTTCTCGCTTTTTAACGTCATTTGGTTACTTCAAACAAGATGGTATTTATGTAGGAACTAACTATGAAAGAGGTAATATTCGCCTTAATTCAGATCATAGCATTGGTAAATATATTACTATTGGGCAAACACTTACGATTGCTATGGGGAGTAGGCTAGAAGATAATGCTAACCCTACGGGTCAACGTACAGCTCTGGCAAACGTTATTAAAAATTTACCATATACGCCCGTGTACAACCCAACAGAAATCGGAGGCTACTATGGTACAACTAATGCAGATGGCTCTGACCCAGTGAACCCATTAATCGCTGCTGTATTAAACAGAACTCAAAACCGTAATACAAGACTATTGGGATCTATTTTTGCTGAAATTAAATTTACAGACTATTTAAAGTATAAGTTTTCAGTAGGTTTAGATTATAATAACTCAAGACGTTTGGCTCGTACACCAATCTATACGGCTGGACAATCGGGTTATCCATTCAATAGTATTTCTGATACAAGAGGGGAATTTATCGGTACGCTTTATACGAACCAACTTTCGTTTGACAAAACATTCAAAAAGCATTCAATCAATGCGATCGTTGTAGCTGAACAGCAATTTGGTACAGATGAAAGGATCACAGCTGCAGGTAATTATACGACAAATACCTTCACTATTGTTACTCCAAACGTAACAAGTCCAGCTGCAGGTGGTGAAAAAAGCGAAACAACACTTTTATCATATTTAGGACGTGTAAACTATGATTATGCAGGCAAATACTTATTAAGTGCTTCTATTCGTAGAGATGGTTCTTCTTTGTTTGCTCCAGGTAAAAAATGGGGAACATTCCCTGCGGCTTCGATTGGTTGGAGAATCAGCGAAGAGGCTTTCATGAAAGATATTCCTGCTATTAATGAATTGAAAGTAAGAGCAAGTTATGGGCTAGTAGGTAATACAAGTGGATTACCAAACTACGCTTGGCAATCGTTAGTAGGAGCTGCTACAAATTATGTTTTTGCGAATGGTGCAACACCTGGTTTGTCAACTAATCAGCTTGGAAACTCAGAATTAGGATGGGAAACAACAAAAATGTCAGATATCGGACTTGATTTAGGCTTACTTAAAAATAAAGTTACGGTGTCGGCCGATTACTATATCCGTGAAACCTCTGATAATAGTTTGATTCTTGCTAGACCTTTAGCTTCATCACTTGGTTATTCAAACAATACCATTGCTAACTTTGGTGGAATGAAAAACACAGGTTTAGATTTACAAGTCAACTATAACCATAGTGAAGGAGATTTCAAATGGAAAGTTGGAGGTAACTTGGGTATCGTGCGTAATACAGTAACATCTTTAGAAGCACCAATTTTCGCAGGTGGTCATGCAGAAACAGGTGCAAACGTTACTAAAACAGAAGTAGGTATGCCTGTTCAGTATCTATATGGCTATGTAGTTGACAAAATTTATCAAACCCAAGGTGAAATTGATGCAGATGACGCTCAAGCAAAAAACAAAAAATGGGATAGTTATCAAGGAGGAAAGGCTGCTCCTGGAGATATTCGATTCAAAGATTTAAATGGTGATGGCAAAATCGATGATTCAGACCGTACTATGATTGGAAATACACTTCCTGACTTTACTTACGGTATTAACTTCGATGCTAACTATAAGAACTTTGACTTTACGTTGTTTTTACAAGGAGTACAAGGAAATGACATTTATAACAACCTAAAAACACAAACACAAGGTATGGTTCGTTTATTTGGTGCTACTACTGACGTGTTGAATGCTTGGACACCACAAAATACTAACACGAATGTTCCAAGAGCAATCAGTGGTGACCCTAATGGAAATACGACTCGTCCGTCTGACAGATGGATTGAAAAAGGCTCATTTATGCGTGTGAAAAACATTAGTTTAGGCTATAATGTACCTGCAAGTATTCTGAAAACTTTTGCGGGTGGTACACTTACAAAAGTGAGAGTATATGTATCAGCTCAAAACTTATTGACTTTCACAAATTACAGTGGTTATGACCCTGAAATTGGGTCTCGTGACAATGCTCAATTGGTATATGGTATCGATAATGGGCAATATCCACAAGCTCGTACTTTGATGGCCGGTCTTCAATTAGGTTTTTAACATTTATCCCTTTAAAATTTTTCTTGGTCAGATTTTCAGGAGAATAAAATAAATAACACATGAAAAAAAGTCTTATATTCATAGGAGTACTATCGCTTGGCATTGCTCTCGGATGCAATGACGAGTTAGATAAAACAAATCCAGGATCTTTTACTACCGATAGCTATTTTTCAAATACTGTAGAATTAGAATCTGGTGTTAATGCGGTGTATGGGCTACTTACTGGCTCCAACCTTTTTGGAAGAGAGTATTTTTTTACCAATGATTTACGAAGCGATGATGTTGCAACGGGTGGCGGACAGTTAGAAGCCCCAAGAGCTCAACTTTTGACAGGTGTTCACCAGCCTACGAATTCCGTTTTAGGTGCTTTATGGACCGGCTCATTTCGTATAATTCACCGTGCCAATGTGGTAATTGATGCACAAGATAACTTCAAGACGCTTAATGCCACAGACGAAACTAAGAAAAAAAGAGTCGTTGCGGAAGCGAAATTCTTGCGAGCAATGGCCTATTATGAGTTGAGTACGATGTGGGGCGGTGTACCAATTTACACAAGTAGTGCTACAAAATCGTCGGATGCTAAACCTCGTAATACACAGGATGAAGTGTTTACTCAGATCATTAAAGACCTAACAGAGGCACAGGTGGACCTTCCTTCATCGTATAGCGGTGAGGATTTGGGTCGTGCTACCAAGCATGCAGCTCAACTTGAGTTAGCTAGAGTGTTGATGTTTAAGGGAGATTACGCAGGAGCGAAAACGGAGTTGTCTAAAATCGTTTCTTCTGGAATGTTTAGCTTGACTACCAATTACTTAGACAATTTCTTGGAAGAAACAGAATACAATAAAGAGTCTATTTTTGAAATTGGTTTCGACAGCAAAAATGGGATGAGCTGGGACAATGGCGACAGTGATAACATTGCGGGAAGTAGCCCAAAAAGATCATCAATTCGTCACCAAGAATACTCGGCAGTAGGTTGGAGAAACCTCATTCCTTCTAATGGCATTATCGACGAATTTGAGCGTCCACAAAAAGGAGATACTAAAAAAGATCCAAGAATGAATTTTAGTTTATATTTCAAGGGTGATTTAGTTAATCAAGGCAAAGGACGTTTAGAAATCGACTATCCTGTACAAGGAAATACTTCGATGTTAGATGGCGTAGAACAAAAAGTTAGTTGGAGAAAATATTCAGCTTTGTACAGAAATGCCGATGGATTCTATGATTTAAGTGGAATCAATATGCGTGTAATGCGTTATGCAGAAGTATTAATCGACCTCGCAGAATGTGAAAACGAATTGGGTAATACTGCGGCTGCCGTAGCTTTATTAAACCAACTTCGTAATCGTGCAGACGTACAAATGCCTGCTTATCCAACTAAAAATTATCCTGTAAGTACCAAAGAACAAGTACTTACTGCCATTCAACATGAAAAAAGAGTGGAGTTTGCTGCCGAATGGTTAAGAGCAAAAGACATTGTTCGTTGGAGAAAACAAGGTAAATTGAAAAAAGAACCATTATCGTACTTTGTTACTAATAAGCATGAATTATTGCCTATTCCTCAATTTGAAATAGATAATAATTCAAACTTCAAGGGTAATAATCCTGGTTATTAATGAAAACGCTGTCGTTCTAAGTAGTATTTGAAAGCATGATTACTTTGCTTTACTTATGTCCTTTAAGTAGTCGTTCATTTTGAACGGCTACTTATTTGAATTATATATACAAATCTAAAGTCACCTAGTTTTTATTTAATTATCACGAAAATAGGTGTTAAATAATTAACGTATATAGAATAGAGTTAGACATCCATATCCCCAATTATTATATATGAAATACTATTTTTCCATCATTATTTTCTTCATGCTGAGTGCTTGTTCTTCTGAAGATACTCTATTTGAGAAGTTGAGTGCAAGCCATACAAACATTACTTTCAGCAATACAATTAAGGTGTCAGACTCCCTAAATGTATTGCAGTTTGAATATATGTACAATGGTGCTGGTGTAGGTGTGGGTGATCTAAATAATGATGGATTAACAGATATTTTTTTTGCAGGTAATCAAGTAAGTTCTCAGCTTTATTTGAATAAAGGCGATTTAACCTTTGAAGATATTACTGCCAAAGCCAACGTTGGCACAAAAGACTGGTGTACGGGTGTAGCCATGATTGACATCAATCAAGATGGGAAATTGGACATTTACCTTTCTACCATTCACCCTAATAGAGACAAATCTGCCCTTAAATTACTGTTTATCAATCAAGGAAATGACAAAGACGGCGTTCCGATTTTCAAAGAAGCGGCCAAAGAAGTTGGTTTGGCGGATGATTCTTATGGTACGCAAGCTACCTTTTTTGATTATGATTTAGATGGAGATTTGGATATGTACTTACTCAATAATGCCATTGAAGGATACGACAGAAATGGCAGTATAGGGCAACATCATGATGCTTCTGGACGAAGAGTTGATAAACTTTTCAGCAACGAGGGAAATAATCCAAAGGGTTTGCCGATTTTCAAAAATGTCTCCAAAGAGGCAGGTATTTTGGACGATGGCTGGGGTTTGGGCGTTATCATCAACGATGTTAACCAAGATGGATATCCAGATATTTTTGTCGGAAATGACTTTTTCTCGAACGACCACCTGTATATCAATAACAAAAACGGTACGTTTAGTAATAAAATCAATGAGTATTTCAGACACTTATCGCAAAATTCGATGGGTGTGGATATGGCCGATATTAACAACGACGGCTTGAATGATTTGGTCGTATTGGATATGCTTCCAGACGATAACCTTCGTCAAAAAACCATGTTTGCCAATATCGAATACGATCGGTTTCAAGATAATTTAAGAAAGAAATTTTATCCTCAGTATGTTCGCAATGTGTTGCAAATCAACAATGGGAATGGCTCTTTTAGTGACATTGGCTATTTGACAGGCGTTGCGGCTACGGATTGGTCATGGAGTCCCTTACTAGCAGATTTTGATAACGACGGATGGAGAGATTTATTGATTACAAATGGTTATCGCTTAGACGTAACGGACTTAGATTTTATCGTTTATCGCAATGGTTTCGAAGGATTTAGTGATGTAAAAGAACGAATGAAAAAAATGCAAGAGGCCTTCGCTACTTTGACTGGCGTAAAAAAACCAAACTTCTTGTTTAAAAATAAAGGGAATTTACAATTTGAAAATGCCACAAAAGCATTCGGTTTAGGCGACGCTTCTTATACAAATGGTACAGCCTACGCCGATTTTGATAACGACGGAGATTTAGATTTAGTCATGAATAATATTGATGACGAAGCCTTTATTTACCGTAACAAATTGATTGACAACAGAAAAGAAGCTTCTGTTGTCAATAATCATTTTTTAAGAATCAAACTCCAAGGCAATAAACCCAATACAAGTGCTTACGGAACAAAAGTCTCCATTTGGTGTCAGGGAAAATCTCAGTTTGCAGAACACCAAACTATTAGAGGATACAAGTCAACCGTAGAGGATTTTATCCATTTTGGTTTAGGAAATGCTTCAAAAGTGGATAGCCTAAAAATTACATGGACTTCGGGAAAAGAACAATGGCTTAGAAATATCAGTCCAGATAAAGTAGTAACCGTTTACGAAAAAAGTGCGTTATCTGTACCCAAGCAACTTCCCCAAGAACAAGTCTATACTTTTAAAGAAGTATCTCAAGCCTATCAAATCGACTGGCGTTCAGAAGAATTTGACTATAACGATTTTTTAATTCAGCATACTTTACAGCATAAGCATTCTGAATTGGGTGGTGGAATTGCCGTTGGCGACATCAATAACGATGGTTTAGAAGATTTCTTTGTAGGTGCATCGGCTCATAAGCAAGGGGCTTTTTTCCTCCAAAATGCCAGTGGAAAATTTAGCAAAAAAGAATTTCTCGAAAAAACAGAGGAAGATATGGGCGTACTGCTCATTGATGTTGACAAGGATAAAGATCTTGATTTGTATTGCGTAAGTGGAAGTTCAGAATTTACCACCAACTTAACTAAGTATCAAGATAGACTATATTTAAATGACGGCAAAGGAAATTTCAACGCTTCGGTAGGCTATTTACCTGTAACCAAATCGAGCGGTGCTTGTATCAATGCTTGCGATTTTGATAAAGATGGCGACTTGGATATTTTCCGTGGTGGTCGAGTTCGTTCGACAGAATACCCACTTTCACCCGAATCTTATTTGCTTCAAAATGATGGTAAAGGGCATTTCAAAAATATAGCAACTTCTATCAAAGAATTAAGTCTTTGTGGCATGGTAACTGCCGCTTTATGGACAGATTACGACAACGATTCTTGGATGGATTTGATACTTGTAGGCGAATTTATGCCTGTGTGTATTTATAAAAATAATCAAGGGAAATCGTTTACCAAAATCACGCCTAAAGGTTTAGAAAAATCAAGTGGTTGGTGGAATAGTATTTCGGGGGGCGACTTCGACAACGATGGTGACACTGACTATATTATCGGTAATTTGGGACTCAATACCAAACTAAAAGCGTCTG
Source organism: Flectobacillus sp. (assembly GCA_029865665.1). Next base: position 9,006 of record JARXAV010000115.1, read on the forward strand.
AATCACAGCCTGTCAGTGTACATTTCAAAGATTTTGACGAAAATGGTATTGTTGACCCACTTTTCACGGCTTATAACCAAGACAAGGAATATTTGGTACATCCAAGAGGTGCGTTGATAGATCAATTAATTGCCATGCGAAGACGTTTCAAAACATTTAAAGAATACGGAGAAACGACCTTCGACCAAGCTTTCACGTCCACAGATTTGAAAAACGTTAGCACTTTACAGGCGTATTGCTTTGCCAATTCTTACCTCGAAAACAAAGGTAATGGTCATTTTCAACTAAAATCATTACCTATCGAAGCACAATTTTCGGTGATGTACAGCACATTCATCAAAGACGTTAATAATGATGGAAATTTAGACATCCTCGCCGTGGGTAACGACTACGGCACAGAAGTACTTACGGGCAGATATGACGCTGGTATTGGTAACTATTTGCAAGGTGACGGAAAAGGAAACTTCAAAAATGTATCGGTACGAAAGAGTAATTTCTTTGTCAATGGCGATGCTAGAGCTATTGCCCAAATCCATTTGAAAGATGGGAAAAGTATGTATTTGGTTTCGCAGATTAACAGTAAACTCCTCGCATTTGTAGAGCAAAAGCAACAAAAAAGTAGCGTTCAAAATCCCAAAAGGAAAAAAGAAAAATACATGGGTTCTGGGTATCTTTCACAAAGTAGTATGATGGACTAATTTTAGCATATTAAAAATAACATATCAAACTCATAATCAATATTCTAACTGTACAAATATGAAAAAAACAACCCTCTGTTTTTCTATATTTTTTCTCATGAACCTGATGGTTTATGCACAGAAAATAGAAAAAGAAGCTCCCAAGGACTTCGATCAAGTGAAAACAGGTATTGCTACGGGCAAATTGGACTCCATCAACTACGAGTCTAAAACCATTGGCTCTACTCGAAAGGCCTTAGTCTATACCCCTCCTGACTTTAATAAAAAAATGAAATACCCTGTCTTGTATCTCTTGCACGGTATTGGTGGGGATGAAAAAGAATGGCTTATCGGAGGGAAACCCCAAGTGATTTTAGATAATTTATATGCTGAAGGAAAAATCAAACCGATGATTGTGGTCATGCCCAATGGTCGTGCCATGAAAGACGACCGTGCTGTTGGCAATATTATGGCTCCCGATAAAGTACAGGCTTTTGCTACTTTTGAAAAAGATTTATTAAATGATTTAATCCCTTTTATTGACAAAAAATATCCGACCTTAACCGACCGTGAAAACCGTGCCATTGCTGGGCTTTCGATGGGTGGCGGACAGTCGCTTAATTTTGGATTAGGCAACTTAGATAAATTTGCATGGGTTGGTGGCTTTTCGTCTGCTCCTAATACCAAAGTTCCGCAGGAGTTAGTGCCTAATCCTGAAGATGCCAAAAAGAAACTTAAGCTCCTCTGGATTTCATGCGGCGATAACGACGGCTTACTTCCGTTTAGCAAACGTACCCATGATTATTTATATCAAAACGATGTACCGCATATTTACTATTTAGAACCAGGAGGACATGACTTTAAGGTTTGGAAAAATGGCTTGTATATGTATTCACAGTTTTTGTTTAAACCTGTCGATGTTTCTTCTTTTACCAAATATACGGTGTTGGGGACTCCTGCGAGTACCAATATTCGCAATGCTCAATATCCTCAAATTTTACCCGATAATCGTGTAGTATTCAAGGTAAAAGCTCCGAATGCTCACAAAGTACAGATTGATTTAGGGAAAAAATACGATATGATAAAAGATAGTAGTGGTTTTTGGCATGTGACCACAGATTCTATCAGTCGTGGCTTCCATTATTACTCTTTGTTGATTGATGACCTTGCCCTTGCCGACCCTGCAAGCGAAACCTTTTATGGCATGAGTCGCCAAGCAAGTGGCATTGAAATTCCTTACAAAGAGGGCGGTTTTTATGCCCTAAAAGACGTTCCTCATGGCGATATTCGTATCAAAAAGTATTTCTCAAAAGCTAGTAACTCATGGCGTGAGATGTATGTTTACACGCCAGCAGGCTACGATAAATCTACTGAAAAATATCCTGTTTTGTATCTTTTACACGGTGGTGGTGAAGACCAGCGTGGTTGGGCAACACAAGGACGTACCGACCTGATCTTGGATAATTTGATAGCAGAACAAAAGGCAAAACCAATGGTCATTGCGATGCTCGACGGGAACTTTTATGGCAATGGAGGTGGCATAGCTGGCTTCGGTGAAGCTCAGTTACGAGCTTTTGAAAACGAGTTAAAAAACGGGGCTATCCCTTTTGTAGAAAGTACTTTCAACGTAGCAACCGATGCTCAACACAGAGCTTTGGCAGGATTGTCGATGGGAGGTTTGCAAACACTTTATGCAGGTATCAAGAATACTAATTTATTTTCATACTTGGGCGTATTTAGCTCTGGGTGGTGGGCGAACAATACAAAACTATCTGATCCTCAGTATGAATTTATGAGAAACAATGCCTCAACTATCAATTCAAACCTAAAAGAATTATGGGTTTCGATGGGCGGAAAAGAAGATATTGCCCATGCTAATTGCCAAATCATGTTGAAGAAATTTGATGATATGGGTATTAAATACAAATATAGTGAATACGCTGGCGGACATTCTTGGCCTGTTTGGAGACACGATATTTTTTTATTTTCTCAATTATTATTCAAGTAAGTAATGGGGTAAGATGTTACTCTAATAGACGAACTTATCAAGCATTTTAACGTTCTTCAAGACTACGTTTGCATTCTTGAAGAACGTTTTATCCCTAATGAGAATAAATTTATATGAACCTCTTTTCCTTTCAGAACCTTCGTCAACTTTCTCCCCCAAACACCTCCCCTATTAATACAAATTCATAAGACTATTAGTAGCCCTCATTATGCTTTAAAATTACATTATAGCTATATTATTTTGAACATAAGCACGTTGTTCGTTGATAAGTTCCTTATCTTTGTGTCTATTTTAGACAATTGTATTTTCAGGTAATCTCCTCTTATGTTACATAAGGAATAGCGTTCTGCAAAACCGTAAATCAGCTAAATAATGCTACTGACTAGTAGCCTGAGTTTGATGGCAAATAACATATACTAATCATGAATATTATCTACTTTATCGTTACGCTACTTTTGCTGTGCATACAATCTTTTGGGCAAGTAAAAAACTATAACTTTATCAACCTTAATAGCAAGAATGGGCTTTCTTCCAATTCTGTAAATGCCATCTTAAAAGATAAATATGGTTTTATGTGGTTTGGAACAGATGACGGGTTGAATAAATTTGATGGGCAGAATTTCGTAGTTTATCGCCATAGCGAAACGGATTCATCGAGCATTGGGAAAGGTATGATTACGGCTATGCAAGAAGATAAAGAAGGAAACTTATGGATTGGGTCTAGCATAACGTTATCCATGTATAATAGGAGCTTAAATAATTTCATCAACTTTGATTTTCATAAACTTGGATGGATTAGAAGTTTACAAGCGGATCACCTCGGAAATATTTGGGTTGGTACTTATTCGGGCTTATACTATTTTAATCCTAAATCTAAAAAAATAGTTTCTTACAAGGCTAACCCATTACAAGCAGATAGGCTAAATTCAAATATAATTTTGAGTGTATTTGAAGATCGTAAAAACCGTGTTTGGGTAGGTACAAATGCTGGCCTACATTTATTTAATCCAACTAACGGGAATTTTACTAGGTTTCTACACAAAAAAGAAAATCCATTAACGATTTCAAGCAACATTGTACGGACTTTGGTTGAAGATAAAATGGGTAATATCTGGATTGGTACAGGAGATGGAGTCAATAAAATAGATTTTAAGCACCAAATATTTACCTGTTTCAGAGGTTTTGATTCTGAAAATCAACCACTTAATAATAATATTTATAAAATTGCATTTGATAAAGATGAAAAACTATGGGTTGGTACAGAAGATGGTATCAATATTTTGCAACCCAACACAGGTAAATCCTTTCGAGTCGATAAATTAACATCAAAACAATATAGTGGAATAGGCAGTTTTGTTGGTCATTCCATACGAGATATTTACTTAGATAATAACGGTATTTATTGGATTGGTACACTACAGGGAGGCGTAAATAAATATGATACCAATCTAGCATTTTTCAATCACATACGATTCAATCCGCTTGATGTAAACGGTTTTAGTGCAAGTGCTGTATCCTCATTTGCAGAGAGTCCTTCTGGCGATATTTATATAGGAACAGCCGAAAATGGATTAAACTTATTTAATAGAAATACGAAACTTATCAGGAAAGTACCTTTATTGGAAAAAGCTGGAAAAAAAGGGGCTATTTCATCACTGGCCTACTCAGAAGGAAAACTCTGGGTAGGGACTCCCTTTTATGGAGTTTATGAGATGAACTTGGCTACCAATACCATCAAAAACATCAACGTTCCTAAAAGTAAAACAGATAATACCGCTGTTCCTATCAACTGTTTAAAAGTAGATAAACGTAACAATGTCTGGATTGGTACTAATGGTAGTGGGCTTTATAAGTACGATATAAAAACTAAAACGTTATCTCATTTTAATGAACTTAACCCTCAAAAAAAGGGACGTAATCTTCTAGCAAATGGCTATGTATCTGCCATTGAAGAAGATGAGCAAGGAAATCTATGGATTGGTTCAATGGGGGCAGGTTTGGCAATGTATAATCCTGTTCAAAACGTCTTTAATCTACTCACTCATGATAATAGTAACCTCCCATTAGACATTGTACAGGATATTC
>JARXAV010000124.1 GCA_029865665.1 Flectobacillus sp.
CATGCAATGCCTGCGACAACGGTATTAGAAGAAATTTTGATGCGTCCACAGTTAGGAGATTTGTAAGAAAGAGGAGGTTGTGTAAAAAGTCAAAAGTTTATGAGTGACGGTCACTCGGATTAAAGCTAAAAGCAGCTACTATATTTTAATAGTCCTTAAAATATAGTTTAATGGAATATTAATTGGTGCAAAATGCTTTAAACGTTAAACACTATACTTTTTAGACACCTCTGGCTTTAAACGAAACATAGATTTAGTATTCAAATCACGTTTATTGCTAGTTCCAGACCGAGCATTTCAAATTTATTCACCTGCGTCGAGAACGTTTCAATCGCTTCCTCATTCAGAACGGAATAAAAAGCACTTTCTAATGGTAGAAAATGATAAAAGAATGATAAATTTGCTGAGATAACCATTAATTTACTATGTCCAAACAATCAGGTTTTAAAGAAATTCTTGCACAAACTGGTATCAGTCAAACAGGCTTAATGCCTCAGGAAGCACTTTTGTGGACGAAGCAAAATGCTCGTAGTTTGTTTATTGGTTTGCCCAAAGAGGTATCCATGCAAGAACATCGTATTTGTCTTACGCCAGATGCGGTTTCGCTTCTTGTGAGAAATGGACATGAGGTTTTAGTTGAAACAGGGGCTGGACTTGGTTCTAAATTCACTGATAAGCAATATTCTGATGCTGGTGCTGTTATCACTTATTCGGCTGAGGAGGTCTATAAAGCCGATGTGATTGTGAAGGTGCAACCTATTACGGACGAGGAATTTGACTATTTAAAACCTAAAGCAACGTTGGTATCGGCCCTAAATATGCCGAAAATGACGAAGGAGTATATTGAGAAACTAAACCGTAAAAAAATAACAGGTTTATGTTACGAATATATTGAGGATAATGTAGGAGGTTTGCCCGTCATTAGAGCCATGTCTGAAATTGCTGGTAGTACCGTTATGCTCATTGCGGCTGAATGTCTAAGCAGTGCGAACAATGGCATGGGGGTTATCTTGGGGGGAATCACAGGTGTACCACCTACCAAAGTGGTTATTTTGGGTGCTGGTACGGTTTCTGAATATGCAGCTCGCACAGCCATTGGTTTAGGAGCAGACGTAAAGGTTTTTGATAAAGATATTTATAAATTACAACGCCTTAAATATGCGGCTGGTCAGCATATTTCTACCTGCATCATTGACTCGCATATTTTGACACAGGCAATCAAGGAAGCAGATGTGGTCATTGGTGCGTTGCGTGCAGCCGATGGTTTTACGCCTTGTATCGTTACCGAAGAAATGGTTTCAATGATGAAAACAGATTCCGTGATTATCGACGTTTGTATCGACCAAGGGGGCTGTTTTGAAACTTCTGAATTGACAACGCACAGTCAGCCTACTTTTAGAAAATACGATGTTATTCATTATTGCGTACCCAATATTCCCTCTCGTGTTGCTCATACCGCTAGTACAGCGTTGAGTAATATTTTTACCTCTTTCTTGCTAAAAACAGGCAAGACGGGTGGGATTGAAGAAGCGATATTTGCCAATAAATCCTTTATGAAGGGCGTTTATTGTTTTAAAGGAAGTTTAACCAATGCCTCAATTGCCAAGAAATTGGGCGTGAGTTATAAGGATTTAAGTTTGTTAGTAGCTGCCAGAATGTAAAACGGTTAGACTAACTATTTTTTAATTTGTAATGCGAAACGGAATTAACGTTCGCTTTATTCCGATGATAGAAGATTACCAAGCCATAAGCAATGCACCCAATTCTCCAGATTTGAATGGAAAGTATTTGGGAATTATTTCGAGCGACTTTGCTCTTGTTTCTGATTTTTTGAAAGAAGCTTCTTACCAAATTCGTACAAGAGGTTTTTCTAAATACCCTGTTTTTACGGTTTGCCGTGAATTTGTACCGCCTGTTGGTCAAAAGCTAATTGGTGCAGGTGAGTTAAACGGTAATTCGTGGAATTATGCGGCTTCTGTAATGGAAGAGTTTGTACAGCGAGAATTGATTGCTCCCGAAAATATGGAGGTCTTTGAAACCAATTACAAAGATCCAGACGAATTTTGTTGCCTATTTGTATTCGATGCTGATTTCGCAAGTTTTGTGTTCATTCCTTTTCCAGAAGAATAATGGAGGAAGAAATGTCATCAAATCTTGAGAAAGTTCGCCAGTCGATTTCAAAATTAGCCAATATTCCTGCGGAGGAATGGGGTTTTTATCGTGGGCTTTTTGAAGAAGTTAGGTTTAAGAGAAAAGCTTTTGTGACCCCTTTGGGTGAAATAGAGAAATACGCTTATTTCATTTTGGAAGGGGCTGTAAGGTATGTGAAGCCAATAGATGATAAAGAAATTTGTGTCGATTTAGGTTTTAAAGGTAATTTTGTAAGCTCGTTTGCTTCGTGCCTTGCTCAAACGCCTTCACAGGTAGCCATTCAAGCGGTAACTCCTGTAGTAGCAATGCGGTTGAACTATGAGCCTGTACGTGATTACATAAGAGGCTCTAGCCACGAAGAACACTTTCATCGTCGCATTGCCGAACAGCTCTATATTCGAGAAACCAAACGTACTTATAGCTTAATTTCTCAAACCGCAGAAGAGCGTTATTTGAATTTAATTAAAAATCAACCTGACGTATTGACGCTTATTTCTATTAAAGATTTAGCGTCTTATTTAGGAGTTCATCCAGATAGTTTAAGTCGCATTCGAAATAAATTAGCTTAGTGTTAATAGGATGTTATTGGTTAATTGTATCACTGTTATTAGGAGGTGTTCAAAATCAATAGGTTAATCTATCAGATAACCAGTTTTGCAAGAATTTCAATCCGCAAAAACCTTATAGGTTTTCAAAACCTATAAGGTTTCGTTCCAAGAAGTTCTGATGCAGTCTATAACGACTTATTAGCTAATTGATTCAATTCAAAATCCAACATTCAAAATTCATCATTACTTATTTACTCATTCTCAATTACCCTTTGTTCTATGATGTTTGCAGATAAACCCGTTGTTACCCTCAATAGTGTAGATGTTTTACAGAAGGATGTCGTAATATTAAGCGATGTTAATTTTACGATAAAAAGAGGTGAATTTGTATTTCTTACTGGCAGAACAGGGAGTGGTAAAAGTTCCTTGTTGAAAACCCTCTATGCCGACTTATGGCTTCAGAAAGGTCATGCAGAAGTGGCAGATTACGTGATGGAACGTTTGAAAGCCGCTGAGATTCCTTTTTTACGCAGAAAAATTGGCGTAGTCTTTCAAGACTTTCAGCTCTTTATGGATCGTAACGTTCAAGAAAACCTGATGTGGGTGTTGGAAGCAACAGGTTGGGTAGAACGTGCCAAAATGAAAACCCGTATTGCAGAAGTTTTGATGCAGGTTGGAATGCCCGCTGCTATTGATAAATATCCGCATCAACTGTCAGGAGGAGAACAGCAACGTATTGTTATTGCAAGGTCTTTATTGAACGAACCCCACATTCTTTTTGCCGATGAACCTACTGGCAATTTAGACCCAGAAGTTTCAGCTCAAATTTTAAAACTATTTCTTGAAATCAATAAATCGGGTACAGCAATCTTAATGGCAACTCACGATTTTGAAATGATTCGCCAATTCCCTGCCCGTATGCTGAAATGCGAAAATGGAAAGGTATTGGAGGTAGAAGGGGAGTAAATGAGTTGAAACATGGTTGATTGTAGTTAAGATAGTAATTAGAGTTAGACACATTTTGTACATGAGAATTGATTCAATCAATATAGAAAAGTTTAAAAACTTTGATGATATTTCTACCACCTTTTCAGATGGAGTAAACTTGTTTGTAGGTAGTAATGGAAGTGGGAAAACAAGTTTATTAGAAGCCATCAATGTAGCAGCAGGGGCTTTTTTTGCGTCTCGTGAACCTAAAATGCAACGAACAATTGAGTTTGCAGAGATTAAAATAACAAAAGGTAAGAGAGAGGAATCTGCGACTATTATGGCGAAGTCTTCTTTAATTGGACAAGAGTGGTCTCGTACCATTAAACGAGATACAAAAAGTAACGATACAAAAGGGGTAAAGACAGCAAGTGATTACGGAAAAACCTTTTTTATTGCCTTCGATAATGAAAAGGATAGAACAATAGCCCCTCTGATTGTCTATTATTCAACTCAGCGACTTTTTACGGATGCCAAATTATCCCTAAAGCAGAAGTATGATGTGGCTAATGGCCGTAGAAATGGTTATTTACAATGCCTTGATGAAAATGCTATCAAACCGATTCTCATTGAATGGCTCGGAAATGCCGTTACCAGAAGAGCAACCTTATACATTAAAGAAATTGAGAAACAGGATTTAATACTAGAAAATGTTGAAAAAGCGATTCGTGACACACTAATTTTCTTTTTGGGTTTGTCAGATGACTTTTCACTTAAAATTTATCAAGATCCTGATTTCAATAATGAACTATTTGTTCATTATGACGAACATCACGATTTACCCCTCAGTTATTATTCGGATGGATTTAGAAATTTACTTTATTTAATTATTGATTTAGTGTGGAGAGCATCTCAATTAAATCCATGGCTAACCTTATCCGAAATTTCAGCACAAGTAACAGGAGTTGTTACAATTGATGAAATTGACTTGCACCTACATCCTAAATGGCAGGCTAAAGCCATCGAAATGGTTCAACGCTTATTTCCTAATGTTCAGTTTTTTATCACTACACATAGCCCTACAGTTGTAGCTAATTTTCAGCATGGTAGTTTGTACGTTATTCATGATAATGATGTGCATCAGTTTGAAAATAAATTCTTTGGTAGGCAAGTAAATAATGTATTAAGAAATGTACTTGGGGCTTCCGATAGACATATTCCTACACAAGAGAGACTAGATACCTTATTTTGCTTGATTGATGATAATAAATTCGAGGAGGCTGGGTTGCTTTTAGAGGAGTTGACAACTCTTTTGGGTTTAGATGATTTTGATATAACCAAAGCCATTACATTGTTAGAGTGGCAAAAATCATTATAATTTTATGCAGTATATCAGGAAAAATCACACTCCTCCTATTGAATGGAATGAATGGTTTACCACAAAAGAAGGCAACCGTTCTTTTGACTATAAAGAAGACTATAACAAATTGCGTCTAGTAAAAAATGCTAGACAATTTTTATTAGACGAACAAAAGGGTTTATGTGCTTATTGTCAGAGTAGTCTTACACTAGAAAAATCTTCTATTGAGCATATCATTCCAAAAACGTTCAACAAAGAATTATCCACCAACTATCATAATTTAGTAGCTGTGTGTAGGCAACCAGTTGTTGATGAAAGTGGGCGTTCGCATTGTGATAAAGAACGAGGTGATAGCATACTTACTCCACTTATTTTACATACAAGTATGGCTACGAGTCTTAAACGTAATCATGCTTATTTTAAAGCTACAGCTTCTGGTGAACTTCTTCCCAAAGAGGGCTTAGATAAGGCCACGGAATCTCAAGTGAAAAGTTTTATAGAGGTGCTTAATCTTAATCATACTGGTCTTAAAGTAGCTAGAAAAAATCGTTTAGATGCGTTACTAGTAGTTACAAGAGACGGAGGGATTAAAGGAGCAAAGTTGAAATTATTTTGGGAACAAAAGTTCCACTATTACTATCAACGAGAAAACGAACCTTATCGCCAATTTCTACTGATTTATTTATCCACTAAACTTGGTCGAAATTAATCTACCCTTCTCATGCTCCCACTCATTACCATCTGGATTGCTGCTCGAAATGAAGAAGCGAATATATTGAACTGCTTACGAGGTATGGAAGCCTTGAATTATCCTAAAGACCGTTTGCAAATCCTGATTGGAAACGACCAATCAAGCGACCGAACGGAGGAGTTAGTGCGTTCTTTTATCCTAGAAAAACCTCAGTTTGAATTAGTAACGATTCGGAAAACGATAAATGGACAACGAGGTAAAGCCAATGTATTAGCTAATTTGTACGAGTATTCTAGGGGAGAATATTTCTTGATTTCAGATGCAGATGTAGTCGTAAATCCAAATTGGGTGCAGGGCATGATTGCTCATTTTGAAGCCAATCCACAAATAGGGCATCAAGTGGGTATTACATCCATAAAAGGAGATTCGCTTTGGGCTGCCTTTCAATCCATCGACTGGCTTCACGCTTTGACCTTGTTGAAAATAGCCGCAGATTTACGGATTCCATTAACAGGTCTCGGTAATAATTCAGCCATTACTCGTCAGGCTTATGAAAGTACAGGCGGTTATGCAAGCGTTCCTTTTTCAATAACCGAAGATTTTGCGATGTTTCATGAAGTGGTGCAAAAAGGCTTCGATTTCAAAAATACCATCGGTACCGACGTTTTTGCTGAAACATTGCCCATGCCTAACCTCAAAGAGTTTTTACACCAACGAAAACGCTGGATGGTGGGAGCTTTGCAATGT
>JARXAV010000130.1 GCA_029865665.1 Flectobacillus sp.
GCTAAATGGAATTCATAGACAGAGATTATCCTCGTATCACGGATTTTTATAGCTATTTTATCTTTGTGGCTCTCTGCGGTTCTCTGTGAAACTCTGCGGTACAACTCAAACATACGAGTTCTACAAAAAAACAAGCCCCCGACTCTTCCTAAAGCGAAAGAGTCGGGGGCTAAATTTATGGTACTCAGTTGTTGGTTAATAACCTTTATTTTGTTTCAAATAGCCTGGAATATTCGACGCTCCGTCAATGGCTGTTTGAGGAATTGGGAACAAACGCTTCGAGATGTCTGTATTCGTTTTTTCTGTCCATGAATCTTCGTATTTGTTAAAACGAATCATATCCGATCTTCTTAACATCTCCCAATACAATTCAAAACCTCTTTCACGATATAATAAATCTAGGGACATCGTGGTAAGAGCTGGAGCAACTTTAGACGAAGTTCTTGCCGCTCTTACGGTATTCACATCGGCTAAAGCTCCACTAACGTCGTTACTTTTTCTCAATTTAGCTTCGGCACGCATCAAGTAAATATCTGCCAAACGAACAATCACAATGTCCGCTTCACCTAAGTTTCTACCACTCGATGATTTCTTACTAAATTCATACTTTTCTACACGATAGCCTGTATTATGGTTACTTCCTGCAACGGTAAAATCAATTTGCTCGGTAAAATTCACCTCCAATGTTGGTCTATTTCTCGTATCATTAAATAATTTTCCTACTTTCATTTTGCCATCTGCACATTTCAAGAATGCTCCGTTTTTACGAATCAATCCGTATTGTTGTCCTCTCAAAATACCTCTGTTGATGTTGAAACTCGCTGCATCCACACAAGAATCTGCCAAATTTGAGTAGATAGAAAGATTTTGTTTGTAGAAACGTGGGTCAACTGTTGGGTCTTGTGGAGCATAAGCATTCGCCCAAGTACGGTAATAATCAGGAGTAATCGCTGGGCCATCGGTTCCGTTAGCACCAGGGAACGCAGGTAAAGGAAACTGGTCTCCCGATAATGAAAAATACGCCAAACGGTTATGTCCGTTCAAATCAGCACGTTGGTCAACTGCAAAAAGGATTTCTTTATTGCTGTGGTTATCATTCCCAAAAATAGCGAAATAATCAGTCGATAATTGATGCTGCCCCGACGCAATTACTTTATCGCAATATTCAATTACCTTGTCCATGTCTTCCGACTTAAACGTTGGTTTTGCAGCATACACGTCGCTATAAACGGCATTATTCAAATACAATCTCGCTAACAAGCCCCAAACACCTGCCTTCGTTAAACGACCAGAACCCACAATTGCCGCAGTAGATAAATTTGGTTCAACTGCCAACAACTCACTTTTAATGTATTCAACGGCTTCTGTACCTCTAATAATTTTAGACGTTTCGCCTACATCATCTTTTACGAAAACCATTCCGAACAAATCGAGCGTTAACATCGAGTAATACGCTCTCATCCCTCTTGCTTCTGCCAAATACATGGGTGCTGACGCTGACTTAGCATCTTTCAAGGTATTGATAGCCGTAATCGAACGAGAAATACCTTGTAGAATCAAGTTCCATGTACTTCTCAAGTTGGGGTCATTGGCAGAATAGGTATGCTGGTGCATTGCGATATAAATCCCGTTATCGCCCCAATCCGTTCCTCCTCGATAAGGCAAAATAGCCTCATCCGTAGAGATTTCTTGAATGGCAAAATAATTGGTATGTGTAAAAATGCTTGGTAGCAGGGCATACACAGGAGCTAATGTACCATCAGCTACTTCTTTTTCCGACAAGCTCGAAGTAAAGGTTTCATCCAAAACTTGCTCTTGAAGATTTGAACAACTACCTAACAACAAGGTAGTTATCAACACAAAATAGATACTTAATTTATGATTCATGATTGAAAGTCTTTTGAAAATAGTCAATATTCAATTTCTTAGAAAGAAACATTAAGCCCAAACATTACCGTTTTTGCTTTTGGATAACTTAAATAATCAATCCCATACGAAGTAATCCCATTGATTGAACCGTCTGTGTTTACTTCTGGGTCATAGCCATCGTATTTGGTAATGACGAACAAGTTTTGTCCTGTTACCGAAAGTTTCAAGCCCGAAATCCACTTGTTCATTCCTAGCTTTTTCGTGTCGAAGCTATACGCTAAAGACAAGTTATTCAAACGGAAGAAAGCTCCATCTTTCAAGAATCTTGTTGAAACAGGTGCTGCATTATTCACCGATTCGTTAGCAAAGGCAATTGATTCTGGCGTTGTGTTAATACCTTTCGATAATCTCAATTTGTAGAAATTGGCATTGGTCGTGTTATCATAGATTTTGTTCCCAGACACGCCGTTGAAGTTTACCGACAAATCAAAGCCTTTGTAGCCTAAGCGTCCGAACAAGTTGAACTGTTGCGTTGGCAAGGCACTTCCTGCTGCAATACGGTCGTTGTCTCCTACTACGCCATCACCGTTGGTATCACGATAAATGCTTAATCCTTTATCGTCAAATCCTAAGAATTCTTTCAAGAAGAATGTACCAATCGGTTGTCCGTTTACATAACCATTAATCGTTGCAGAGGTTAAACCAGAACCCGAAGCAGAACCCGATGGAATAACCGTATAAGGCGATTTATCTACCACGTTTTGGATGAAGGTAACGTTTCCACCTACTTCATAAGTCAAGCCGTTTAAGTTGTTACGACGGTAGTTTAATTCAAGTTCTAAACCTTTGTTGGTAATCGTCATATTATCCACATTTGTCCAATACGTACCTGCTGGTTGCACGGGGTCAGACGGAATTACTTCTAACAAAATATTTCCTGATACTTTATGGAAGGCATCAATTGTACCTGATAAAGCTCCGTTTAAGAAAGCGAAATCTAAACCTAAATCCGTTTGTGTTGACTGCTCCCATTGAATGGTTGGGTTTGCCAAACGAGAATAGGATGTACCTGCTGGATAAGTTCCTGTTTCGCTAAGCGGGTAACTTGTTGTACCTGAAACCGAAGAAGTAAAACGTGCTTGCGTGATTTTTGAAGGGATTTCTTGATTCCCTGTTTTTCCCCAACCTGCTCTTACTTTTAAATTATTTACGACAGAACCTTTCAAGAAATCTTCTTCCGAAATTCTCCAACCTACTGAGAACGAAGGGAAAATACCGTATTTGTTTTTATCACCAAACTTAGAAGAACCGTCTGCTCTGACCGTAGCAGTGAACAAATATTTGTCTTTGTACTGATAATTTACTCTGGAGAAAAACGACTGTAATTCGTTGATTTGAGCATAACCTGTTGGTTTATTGTTGGTCAAGGTTAACTCTTGTCCTAAACCCGGGTTATAGATGGGTTCAATATCCGAAATCGGGAATTTGTTGATGCTATACGAACGTCCTTGTAAGAAAATACGCTGATAAGAATGTCCCAACAAGGCAGAAAAACCATGATCTTTAATCGTTTTGGTATAAGTCAAGTAGTTTTCAATCAGACGGTTAGTATTATAAATATTAATAGTTTCTAAACGACCATCTTGTTGCGGCACTGCATTTGCCAACGATTGTAGGTCACGAGCCGAATTAGAATTATCAATACCAAAATTCAACTTATAGACCAAGCCGTCTATGATTTTGAAGGACGGAGAAATATTCCCTACCAAACGAGTAATCGTTGTAATGTCTTTCTGCAATTTTAGCGTCATCAAAGGATTTGTCACCGATTGGTACAAGGCAATTGCTCCTTTGCTATCGTAAGCTGGATACGTTGGGTTTGCCGAAAGGGCACTACCGATAATAGAAGAAATCGGAGGGCGTTCGTTATACGTTTGAGACGCATTTAAGTTTACATCAACTGTCAAACGGTCATTTAAGAACTTCTGGCTCGCATTGATACGCCCCGAATATCTGTCCATTTGGCTATTCTTCAAAATACCTTCTTGGTTCTGAATTCCAAAGGAAGCGTAATAGGTCAATTTATCCGCTCCACCGCCAAACGATACGTTATGGTTTTGTGTAATGGCTGTTCTACTGATTTCTTTTTGCCAATCCGTATTACCTTTTAAGTCTTCCAACACGCCCCCTACTGCGGGAACTTGCTTGCGGTATTCGTCTGCACTAAACACATTCAAAGCTCTTGCCATGGTCGAGATACCATAACTTGCTGAATAATTGAAGGTAGAGAAACCTGACTTTCCTTTTTTGGTAGTAATCAACACGACCCCATTTGCACCTCTTGCCCCATAAATAGCCGTTGCCGAAGCATCTTTCAATACGTCGATTGTTTCAATGTCTTGTGGGTTTAAGTAGTTCAATGGGTTGGTTACTCCAACCGTACTTGGGTTGGTTACTCCACCCGTACTTGAGTTGTCTAAGGCAAAACCATCGACTACAAATAAAGGGGTACTTCCTGTACGTACTCCACCTGGGCCACGCACGGTGATATTCAACGTTCCTCCAGGTTCGCCACTGGCAGAGGTTACATTCACCCCAGATACTTTTCCTTGTAATAATTGTTCGGGAGAGTTGATAATACCTTGGTTGAAATCAGCACTTTTTATCGTTTTAATCGAAGCAGACACATCCTTTTTAGAAGAACTACCATAACCAATTACTACCACCTGATCTAAATCGGAAGTCGTTGATTTTAAGAGTACTTCTAGTACATTTCTACCACCAAGGGCAATTTCTTGTTTTTCGTAACCTACAAAGCTGATGACAATTGTCGCCTGAGCGTCTGCTACTAATTTAAAATCTCCTTTGATGTCTGTTGTTGTTCCTTTTTTCGTTCCTTTCACGAAAATAGTACAACCAATAAGCGGCTCTTTAGTTTTTGCGTCAAGCACTCGTCCTTTAATGGGTGCTTCAGCAATAAGGGTTGAAGAAGTGGTTAGGTTAGCGTTGGCTGTTAACGGATTAAGCGTTAGACCGAACGATATACCAAACAAAACACCAAGGGCTACGTGTTTATTCAGTACGGGGTACAGTTTGTTCATGTTGATTTGATGAGTATGGTTGAGTATTCCCCTAATTCAACAGTTTTTCTATTCTAATAAAAATACAAATAGGCAAAACCTTTCTTGTGGAATTAGGACTACAAAGGTAGAATGCCCCACCAT
Source organism: Flectobacillus sp. (assembly GCA_029865665.1). Next base: position 5,094 of record JARXAV010000130.1, read on the forward strand.
AGAACTCTGTAACCAAAATATTAACAAAAAGCCCTTAATCTGTTAAATTAAGGGCTTTTTGTAATAAGAAACAAACACTAAATTTATTAAAAATTTAACACATCTCATTTCAATCGGAAATATACTGCCTAAAAATAGTGCAAATATTTTAACATAAATCAAGAATGAACATTCCTACACACCCAACCACTTCTTCCCTCTCCAAATCATTCCTGTGGTGGCAATCAAGACCATTGTAGCTGAACTAATCGGCATTAAAATAGCCGCTACAACAGGCGACAATGCTCCTGAAACTGCAAAGGTTAAGCCTATAAAATTATACACTAACGAAACCACAAAACTTACTCGAATCACGGTTAGGGCATCTTTGGTATAGGCCAAAAATGAAGGCAACTGATTCAAGAAAGGTGCTTCTAAAATAGCATCGCTTGATGGCGTAAAATTGAGCGTATCATCCGTAATGGCAATGCCTACGTTGGCTTGTTTCAAGGCTCCTGCATCATTTAAGCCGTCACCAACCATCATCACTTTTTTACCTTTTGCCTGTAAGTCCTTGATAAAGTTTAGCTTATCTTGGGGACTACATTCAAATCGCATTTTGGTAGTATCGCCAAACCATGCCAGTAGATTATGTTTTTCAGCGTTATTATCTCCCGAAAGCAAATAAGTGTCGTACTTGCCTTGTACCTGCTGCATCAGGCTTTCAATTCCTTCTCGATAATGATTCGGCAAACTGAAATAACCCAAGTAATCGTCGTCAATTTTAAGGTGAGCAACACTGGCTTTGAAACTACTTTCTAAAGGTAAACTTTCTGGTATCACAAACTGATACGAACCCAACACCAGGTGATGTTGATGATACGTTCCTTTAATGCCTTTTCCTGCAATTTCTTCAAAATTTTCAATCGCTAAAGCCCTTGGTTCGTGGTATAATTCGTCGATTTTTTGAGAAATCGGGTGTGATGAATGACGCACCAACGAACCTACCATCATTTGCTCAAAAGCCGTTAAGGGACGAAGCCCATGAAACATCGGCAAACTTCCTTCTGAGGTTGTTAACGTTCCTGTTTTGTCAAACACAATGGTGTCGCAATGAGCCATGGTTTCAATGACCTCCGCATTTTTGAGATAAAAATGTTTTTTGCTTAACAAACGTAAGCCATTTCCTAAGGCAAAAGGATAACTCAGCGACAAAGCACAAGGACAAGCGATAATCAAAATAGCAGTAAAAGCGTTCATTACTCGGCTGGCATCGTGGAAATACCAATACGTACCTACAAGCGTCGCTAAGGTCAGAACCGAAATCGTAAAGTACTTCCCGACCAAATCGGCAAAGGTTTTAATCCCGCTTTCTTGTTCTTTTTGGAAGGTATCGTTATTCCAAAGTTGAGTTAAATAACTTTGGGAAACTTCTTTCAAGACTTCCATTTCGATACTCTCCCCTACCTGACGACCACCTGCATACAAGAAATCACCTGCTTTTTTATTTTCTAAGGCCGCTTCTCCCGTCACAAAACTATAATCAATCGAAGCCGTTCCCTTATAAAGCATCGAATCGGCAGGAATTAATTCGCTATTACGCACGATGATTTTATCGCCTTTCTTCAAATTATTTACAGGAATTGCCTCCTCTTTGCCAAACACTAAACGAGTAACAGCCAAGGGGAAATAGGATTTATAGTCTCGTTCAAAGGATAAGAAATTAAAGGTTTTTTGTTGAAACCATTTTCCAATCAAAAGAAAGAAGACTAAGCCTGTCAGGGAGTCAAAATACCCTGCTCCATCCAAGAAAAGCACTTCGTACGTACCTCTGAAAAAGGCAACCAAAATCCCCAACAAAATCGGGAAATCAATGTTGATAATTCCTTTTTTAAGGCTCTTCCAAACCGAATCAAAATACCCCGAAGCCGAGTAAAATACCACGGGCAAAGCCAAAACAATATTCAGATAACCAAATAAATGTTTGTAGGTATCATCTTGTAATCCTAAATATTCGGGAAAACTAAAGAGCATGATATTACCCGAACAGAAGCCTGCCACAGCGACTTGAGTCAATAGTTTTCGGTAGGAAGGAGCTTGTTTTTCCTTCACGACATCGTTCAAGCTAATGAGAGGTTCGTAGCCCAACGAGGTCAACAACTCGCATAATTCACGGACAGAAAGACCTTGTTTTTCAAAGGTAATAACCACTTGTTTTTGGAGAAAATCAACCTTGGAAGAACGAACGGATGGATGAATTTTATAAAGATTCTCGAGCAAATACAAACACGAGCTACAATGGATAGAGGGGATACAAAAACTCACTTTTATTATTTCATCATTCTGAAAATCAATCAATTGATTAATAATCTCGGCATTATCCAAAAAAGCTAAACGAGCAATTTGTGGGCGAACGCCTGCGGTTTTATCAATTTCGTAGTATTGACAAAGATTGTTTTGATCAAGAATTTGGTAAACTGTTTTACAGCCATCACAACAAAAGTTTTTTTCTTCAATATGAATCGTCTCATCGGGGCATTCGTTACCGCAGTGGTAACAGGTGGCAGGGGCTGAAATAACAGTTTCCATCTTCTTGGTTGTTTACATTTTACAAATACCGCAACAAAGATGAAAGCCTGCCTACGGAAACAACATGAGAAACATAAGTGGAAGAACTGAGTAAAATCATAGTTATGAGAGTTGATTTTATGCAATTTCGTTGAATGATATTTATCAGTTAACGTACATAGTAACCATGACCAGACCAAATACACCATCTTGCCAATCTTGCGAATTTAAGCAGTCATCTTTGTTTAAAAGTTGCTCGGCAACGGAGTTATCGACCCTTTCAGACAGCAAATGTTTTAATACCTATAAAAAAGGGCAAGTCATTTTCCATGAAGGCAACCGTCCTTTGGGGATTTTTTGTGTTTACAGTGGTAAAGTGAAAGTGAGTAGAATGGCATCAGACGGGAAAGAACAAATCATCCGTTTGGCAAAACAAGGGGATACCTTGGGCTTTCGCTCTTTAATCGACAATTCAAAATATACGGCATCGGCTGTGGCAATGGACGACTGCGATGTTTGTTTTGTACCAGCCACTGAATTCAATGACGTATTAAATCAAAATAATCAAGTAACCAGCGATTTGATGCGTATGTTGGCAAAATCACTGGGCGAAACACAGGATAAATTTGTGCATTTAGCCATGAAACCCGTTCGTGAACGCCTAGCAGAAGCCTTATTATTACTAAAAACAACGTTTCAGAAAGAGGGAGAAAGCACTTTTTCAATAGCCATTTCTCGTGAAGATTTATCGTCTATTGTGGGTACAGCCAAAGAAACGGTCATTCGTTTCTTGTCTGAATTTAAAGAAGAAGGCATTGTTTCTACACATGGAAGCACGGTGACGATTCTGAAACCAGAAGTCTTAATGCGTATTAGTTCCATGTACGAATAGTCTAACCTATGATTAACAGCTTACCGCCAAGAGCTAACATACACTTATGACAGGTCAATCCCAAAGCCTGATAAAAAACAGGTTTCGAGATGAACAATTATCATTTCAACTCATAATGAGAATCTGTAATTTCGTTTAGAGTTGACAAAAAAGAACCAGTTTTAATGTAGATTAATACAACATGATGTTAGATACGGAACGTAAAATATTGGCAAGTGGCATAGACCTCGGTTTTAAGGAGGGGGAACATCTTTATCGAGCAGGACAAAGTGCAGACTATGTTTTCTATTTAAAAGATGGAAAAATTGCGTTAATCAACGATCATAACAAAGATCAACCTATCGTGTTAAAAAATGCACGATGTTTTGTCGGACTCGAAGAATTTATCTCCGAAGAACCTCACCACTACAGCGTTAAGATTTTAGAAAACGCTGAAATGCTTGTTTTTGAACGTTCAATGATGATGCTCCTAATGGAAGAATACCCCCTTGCAAAACGCTATTTAATGTTAAAAATGTGTGATTATTTGGCGGCAAAAGATAAAGTGTTTGAGTAATCGTTTTTAATGCGTAATGATGAATGCGTAGTGCGTAATGGATAATGTGTAATGATTAATGGTGTGTACGTGGTGACTAATGGATAACTAGCTGATTAATAGATATATTACAACTGCCAATTATTCATTTATTATTCCACTAGCATTCGCAATCCAACATTAACCATTACGCATTATCCATTACGCATTAGTACTGTACGAAGGAATGAAAAATAGTATTCTCTGACAAATTTTGTAAAACCCTTTTTTGACGATGGGCTAACACCCATCGCTAAGATATATCACCCTTTCAGGGCTAAGCCCTAGGTCTCGAAATTTAAATTTACCAAACGTTTCTCAATCCTTCGTACACTACTAATTACGCATTCATCATTACGCATTAAAAACTTCTTTCGCTGGCAAAATCAACATGGGAATTGTTAGGGTCTGAATGAAATGTTTTGTTACGCTGTGGTGTAACATTCGTTCTAAAAACCCACGTTCTTTCATCGCAAAAATTAATAAGTCAGGTTTGTGTTGCTTCACAAAATGTTCAATTCCCTCTTCAATTCCTTCGGCAAGATAGAGTTTTGTCGCCAATCCTTCTTCCTTAAATTCCTCCTCTAAGTGCTTAGTTACCTCACGGTCATTACTCAAATAAGGTTCATATAAGGTATGTACGTGCAGTAATTCGGGAGTTGCTTTCAAAATATGAGCTAAATCAATCACTTTTCTTGCTACCATCACTTCGTCTTTCTTAAAGTCAGCAGCATACACAATTTGCTTAATCTCATGCAACTCTGTTTGTTCTGGAATCACAAAAATTGGGCAAGTTGAATTCTGAGCAACATGATAGGCGTTAGACCCCATCAAACGCTCCATCGTTGTATGACGACCTCTTGTTCCCATCACCACAAAAACAGCTTCCTCATCTTCGTTATCAGCCATTTCGAACATCACATCCGTAATATTGCCGTATGCAGAAAAGGTATCAACCTCCACTCCTTCGATTTTCACTTGAGCTTCAAGAGCGGCTAATTGTTTCTCGCTTTCTTCCCGAGCAACCTCCACTTGCCCCTGAATGACAGAAGCTGCTTCATAGGTAAAAGCTGTTTCTATTTGATAAGCATGAACAAGTTTTATTTTTAAATCCAAAGTTTTTGCCAGACTCACAGCAAAATCGGTGGCTTTCTTCGCCACAGCACTAAAATCGGTTGGAACAAGAATCGTATTCATGGCTTTTGTTGTTTATTTTACGATATAAATATCCCAATGATAGCCCACAAAAAATATGACCTTTGTCATACAAAATACTGATTACCAAAAACTTAACTATTTTCAACAAAACTAATAAAAGTCACTTTTAAAACCAGTTATTGTCATGCGTCAGCCCCATAAAAGCAAGTAATTTCGGGTGTCAATTAAACGAAAAACTTATTATGAAAACGATCATGTACAGCGTAAAAGGATTCGAAGAATCTTATTTACTACTCGCAAATCATAACCGCCATGAGCTAACCCTCACGAACAAACCTCTCA
>JARXAV010000300.1 GCA_029865665.1 Flectobacillus sp.
TACCTCTTGCGGAGTTACTCCCTCCTTTTTTGCCTTAATTGTAATAGGCACACCATGTTCGTCCGTTCCAGAGATAAACTTCACGTCTTGCCCCATCGAACGCAAGTAACGCACATAGATGTCCGCAGGCAAATAGCAACCCGCTAAATGTCCAATATGAATAGGCCCATTGGCATAAATCAAGGCCGCCGTGACAGTAGTTCTGTTGAATTGTTTCGTCATTGTAAGAGAAAAAATAGGTAGTACGGCAATACGCAATAATGTTGAATTATGAATGTTAAATTTTGAATGTAATAGCTAACCTTAGTTCATTACCATAAAAATAAACGTCCTTTAATTCTGTTTATACTTTACCATACATACATTTGAATAGTACAGACAAAAGCCTGTCCTACAAAATTACGCATTTTTAGGTTTTAAATTGCATTTTGTAGGAATTGCTGTGGGAAAGAATGCGGAGAAGGACAAGGACAGATTACCTTCATTTTCCAAGAAAATGAAAGAATAATAAGTATCTATCTAACTTAACCTTTAACCACAATATAAACTAGAATGGCAACAGTTAGTGCAAACCCAACTAGTTGAATTACTCTATTCGTCTTTATTTCTTTTCGTATTAATTCATTTTGCTCTGATAACAAATTGATTCGGCTATCTAATGATTCATAGTTATTCTTTGCTTCTTTGTCTTGGTCTATTAGATGTTGGGCTGTTGATTCACTAAAAGCACTAAGAGTTTGTATGGTTTCTTTATGATGTGTATCAATTGATGCTTGAAGAGTTCCTAACGTTTGAGCAATTCCAGTAAAGTTTTGAGTTATAACTGTCAGCGTTTGATTAATGGCGTTAACAGAACCAAAAATATCTGAAAGTGTTTTTTGAAGTTTATCAAAGCCTTTATCTAAATCAACCTTTGTCAGTCTATCAACTTGGATTTCTAAGGCTTCATTTTTAGCTTGTAAATCATCGGATTTTTCTTCAAATTTATCAAGTTCCTGCTTTAAATCCTTTCTCGTTTGAGCGATAAACGCAGTTTGTAAATCGTTGAACTGATTGGTTAAATCTGTACCTACAAGTCGTTCAATTTCACTATTCAAGCTATTTATTTTTAGTTGTAAATCATCGGATTTTTCTTCAAACTTATCAAGTTCTACTTTTAAATCCTTCCTTGTCTGAGCGATAAAAGCAAGCTGAGAATTAGTAAATTGCTTTGTTAAATCAATATTACTCAGTCTTACAATTTCACGGTTAAACGTTGTTAACTTTTCGGAAAATTGACTCATTCGTGAGGTTAATAGCGAATTGTTTACTTCTACGTACTTATTGGTAGATTCGTTGAATAACCTTACAAAATTAGATACTGTTTTAGCGATTGCCTCAAACTTCGTATCAAAAACTGTTGGCAGAGCAATCGTATCTTGATATAGCTTATCAAGGGCTTTAAGTTTTTGACTTAAAACGTTCACATTCTCCTGTGATTTTTGAATGATTTCGTCGTAATTAGGCATAGTTTTCTGTTATTAATTGTTGGTTTGTGATTAACATATCTTCAATTCCAGTTATTTGCATTTGTAATAATAAATTGACCCGAATCAGCTTAATATTCATAAATGCCTCGTTTTGAGGTTGTATATTTTGTAGCAATAGCTCAAAATATCGTACAAAAATGGGTTCTATGATAGAAAAATCATCCTGATAAAAAGCTTTATCTTCATATAAATTCAAGAAACCTCTTTCTAGTTCTTCATTCGCTTCTGAAATATAAGAAGTATTATTGACTGAATACATGGCAAAGGCTTTGAGCAAACGAAGTACCCATTCTTTTTTAAGGTCTGTTTCTGAAAGTGACCTCAATATTTTCTTACAAGACCCCATCATGTGCTTATAATTATTCTGCTCTGCACCTTCCAATTTGAATACGTTTAAATACTTTTCAAGAAGAGCTTTTCTATCCAGTAAGCTTTCATAGTCGTCTAAAAGTGAATAATCTATTCCTTCTATTTTAAAGTTTCTTCTCGCATATTTTGCATTAAAGTAGAAGTAGATGTGTTCTTTAATATAAATATTTTGCTTATACCAGTCAGCAGTATATTTTTCGTCAGTAATACTTATATTTAAAATATCTTCGATTTCTGTAGTCGCCCTTTTGCGTTTACTGGCGATTTCTGAGTAGGAAAAATCAGCTAAAAAATTCAGACACTCCAATATATTTTCTATCAAGGTAGGCTTTGTAAGTTTACCATTTAATTCGTTCATCCTTTCTGTTGCTGAAACTTCGGATAAATATCTTCGCAAGTATTCCTCTATCTTTTCAGTATATTTTGTTATCGAATCATACTTACGAAAGGTACATTTGTACAAACTATCCTTATTGTAGTCAATCAGATAATCCTCTAAAAAGCCCATACTGTGCATTCTGTAAATTAGCCTACCTGTATCATTGGAAGAACTTCTATCTCTGTTGTAATACAACCTCATCCATTTTTCTGTGGTATCTTCTTGGTTAAAAGTGAACCTAAGTTCCCCTATCAATTCTTCTAAAAGCAATAGAAAATTAAAAAAGTTACCATCTGATTGGCTAAATGATTTTTCTATTTGAATTAAATAAATCGTTTCTAAAATGATGTTCGCACTTACTTTCTCATTGAAAACTTTCTGTAATCGTTCGATATAGGGCGTGTCAAATTTACTATTTAAGGTAAACCATTTGAAAAAATAGGACTTATAATCTCCTTTTGGATTAATTACTAAATCTTCAAAACTTTTTGCTTTACTCAATAGAGCGTCAATTGTAGCAACCTGTTTCCCTTGAATGCTCTTCTGTTCCTTTTTTTGGGATAATTTTAAAAATATTGCTCTGAAATTATCTGCATATTTTTTTTGAGCTGTGATATAAAACTGAAAAATGCTTTCATTTTCAGCTTCATTAAACATTTCAATTAGCGTTCCACTGTTTAAGGTATCATCAACTATATTGTTCACAAACAACTTACAAACATCCTTGTTTCCCCCATTAAATTCAACCAAAAATGCTAATATCTCCCTAAGCCTCGGGTCTTTAGGTTCTTTTAATGGTAATGTTAAGTCTATATAACCTAAGTCATTTTCATCTAACCAGATATACAAGCGTTTGTTAGTGTCCTTAGTCCAATATTTAAAGACATATTCACCAGCATATTGGTCATTATATTGTTCATTTATATCTGTTAAAGCACTTCTTACAATGAATTCTTTCAGTCTAAATAACGCATATACTTGGCTTATTTCGATATCTCTTCCTTTAAATGATCCCTTATAGAAAAAGTCATGAATACTTCTATCATCACAATCATCTTGAATAAAGCGAAATAACCGTTGAGTTAATTGTTCTTTGTCTGCTATTGATAAATCTACTGCTACACCATCAATCCACTTTTTGAATTTACCGATTGTTTCTTCAATTTTCTTTACTAAGTCATCTTTAGAAGAAAAGCTTTTAGCGATAATTGGTCGAAGTAGGTGACGGTGAAAAGTATTTGTGATACGATTTATAACTTTATCGCCTCCATTATCATAAAGAAGTGCTTGGAAATCTAAAAAATATACTTCTTTTTTAGACACCAAAATAGTAGCTTCAGCTATTTTTCTATCTCTACCAGAACGACCTGCTTCTTGAACTAAACTCTCAAGAGAACCAGAATAAAAGTAATGATAGGTAGAACGAATATCTTTCTTATCAATACCCATTCCAAAGGCTTTAGTACATACAATATGTTTTGTTTTATCAGTTGTGAAATCTAGGAAATGCTCGTGTGCTTCCTTTGTTAAATGCTCTGTATCACTTGCATAATAAAACCCTTTAGACTTAGAATCAAGCTTTGAATAGACAAAAGGAACCCCTTTTATATCAGTAAGCTCACCATCTTTATTTTTCTGGTCTCCTTTAGTTGGACAAAAAACGATGGCATAAAAATCATTCTGTGTAAGATTTTCTAAATCATCGTTTAGTTTAAGGTCTTTCACTTTGGGAGTAATAGCATTAATACCTTCTTGATTTAAGTTATAAGTTGATGTTTTATCATCCTTACCTTCTCTATAGTCAAGGTTTTCAAATTCAATGTAGTGATGGGCTAAAGACTGCTTTAGTACGTCATCTTGATTATATTTTGCTAAATTTTTTCCCAGCTTTTTGAAATCACTATTTAATACCTCCATCCTATCTTGATTTGTTACATCAATAACTCTAAAAAATAGCTCAGGTCTAATGGTGTTTTCAATCATAATGATAGCATTCGCTACGTCACTGTGTTCAATTTGAAGTTCACGTTCTATATCCGCTAAAACATCAAATGAAGCCGTTGCTGTTAAACCTATTAACGATACAGCTTCCCCATTCTTTGTTTTAGCAAAACGTTGTACATTTTTACCAAGCATCAGGTAAGTAGAACGAAAATCGTGTCCCCATTCTGAAACACAATGTACTTCATCTATGACACAATACGAAAATGCTAAACCAAATCGAGACGTATCTATCTGTTGAATGATATTTCTAAAATCCTGCATTACAAACCTTTCTGGAGAAACAAAAAGAAACATCGTCTCACCATATCTAAAATCTATTAGCTTCTGTACCTTTTCAGCTCTTTTTAAATTTGAGTTAATAAAGTCGCAACAGTCAATCCGATTTTCTTTTAACACTCTTACTTGGTCTTCCATCAATGATTTAATGGGGTCAACGACTAAGCAGAGTCCTGGTTGTAAAAATGCAGGCAACTGAAAGGTTAGCGATTTACCACCTCCAGTAGGGAGCAATCCAATCACCGGCTTTTGTTGTAACGCCCTCGAAATAATGGGAAGTTGCCCTTCTCTAAATCCTTTTTTCCTAAAAATATTTTTAATGAAAAACTTAATATGATGTTCAAACTTACTTAATGGGCTATACGAACCATCGTCTTTTCGCTCAACCAAAGATTCATAATTCAATAGCTTTGCACAATAAATACGCCTTGTATTACCAAAAGAGGTATCGTAGTAATGAGAGGAACGAATTTTTATCGTCTTGTCTCCCTTTCGTTTAAAATCAGGTTCGTTATAAATCTTAGACCTTCTCAAAATAGCGTGATCAATGATGATGTCAAAGTCATTATTGTTGAAATAGTCTTCGTTTTGACAAGTGGCAAACAAATGAAGCTCTGGTTTCAGTACCCATTTAGGGCTATCAAAGATGGTTAATGAGATAGGAGGTAACTTTAATTTATCATCCTCCTTTAAGATAGCATTGAGATTTGTAAAGAGGTTTTTCAAGTCTTCAATTGCCAAAGCTCCGCAGGGTAAATCTCTTTCGATAATTGCAATTTCTATTTTATCTTGTTTGAAAACCTCGGGGTGAACTAAAAAATACTCAACAAGTGTTTTTTGAATGCGAGCAACCGCTAACGGAATAAAAATCAATGAATAGGCGGATAAGTGTTCACTAATTACTCGGTCATAATTCTTTTGAAAAATAGCATAAATAGCATTACCGAGTAACGTGCTATAGTCCATGCTCTCGTTACTGATTTCCTTTGCCGTAAAACGCCAAGTATCAAAATTTTCTTCGGATGCTAAATCATCCCGTTTTAAGTCATAATATTTGTACTCACTAAGTAAGTGGTGCGGTCCATCAATTTCAAAAATTCTACTTAAATTCTTAGAGCATCCTTTTATTTCATCTCGATATAAGTACGGAGAAGTAAAGCAGAAATCGACACTTTTTCCGCCTTTCATTTTCTTATTAATAGTTTCAAAATCTCTTTGAGATTCAAGAATTTGGTAAAAGATAGGGTTATCCTTTATGAACTTCCATTCTAATTGACTGCCTAATTCTCCTCCATAATTACTTTTATCAACCTTTAGATTTGGTTCAATGATATGAAGCAATTCAAATACGGTTTCAAAAGTAATTATATCTTGAGTACTAGGAAAATCAAGTTCACCTTCTTTATTAGGCTCAACCAGATTAATAGAAACAAATGTTTCCTCTATAATCACAGGAGCTTTTGTAGGTAAACCTCTCGTAATAATATTATTCAGCGTTGCCAAAACAGGGTTAAGTGTCTTGAAATCAAGACTATAAGTATGTGGAAATTCGACATCAAACGAACTTACATACTGTAATAAACCATTTATCTCATCTAACTTTTCTTTTGGGGCTAAATCTATTATAATTTTTGCAATACTGTCAACGATATATCCTGCTTTGAACTGCATCCTTTGAATGTTAAATAGTGTTTATAGGGAATAACTAAAACTTGCGAAGCAAAATGTAAAAATAGATTAGACTTGAAAATATGCGAATATTGTTTTTAAATGATTAGGAGGTAAATAAATATCGTAACAAACTCATTTTTGAAATCAATTCACATACATCTGGACAGACACATAGGTCTGTCCCTACGGCAACGACTCTCTTTTGAAATCAATGCACAACCTAACGTAAATATAGGAACAAATTTCGCAACTCTAACAAACCTATTGTTGAAATACATTCGTGAATATTCGGACAAACACGTAGGACAGACACGTAGGTCTGTCCCTACCCAACCATTATTTTGGCTTGATTCTTGCTTGTGGTCATAAAATTACCACAAGCACTTTTAACAAAATAATCTTATGCAAACCTTACAGCGATGCCTCCTCTTAGTACTATTTTTCTTTTTGTATTTCGCTGGCTACGCTCAACTTCCCTGTGGCTTTGGTAATATTTCTGCTGAGGAAGAAAAGATAGCACAACAACTGATTAAACAGTTTAGTCCCAA